>JAFLEG010000342.1:1600-5626 GCA_017302195.1 Verrucomicrobiota bacterium | reverse complement strand
TCGGCGGACAGCCGGCCGACGTGCGATTCGTCGAGCGCCTGGCCGGCCCCGTGGTAGAGCACCCACGTGTTGTCGGCGGTGCGCAGGTAGAGCGGGAACGGGGGCGGGTCCTTGCCGACGAGCCCGTCCTGCTGCGACCCCCGGTGCTGCTGAACGATCCCGCCACCAATCTCCTGTTCCTGCGCATCGTCGCCGCCGGCGCCCCGCCGTTGACCTACGAGTGGCAGCGTGATGGCGTCCGGATCTCCGAGACCTTCCCCTACCAGGGCACCACCAACGACACCCTGGCGATTGACCGGGTGCTCGCCTCTGACGCCGGTCTGTACCGATGCGCCGTCCGCGGCGGGTGTGGTGAGATGCTCAGCGCGGCGATCACCCTCGCCGGCGTGGTCTCCGAAGCCCCGGTGCTTCAGGCGATCCTGGCGACGGGGAGCGGACAGTCCGGAGTGCGGCTGACCTGGGAAAGCCCGGGCTCGGCCCTCGAAAGGGCGCCAGCGCTCCAGGGTCCCTGGACGCCCATCCCGGGTGCCGTCAGCCCGCATGAAGTCCGGTCGTCTGATGTTCAAGGCTTCTTTCGTCTGGTGCCCCCGCAGTGAGGTCCGCTGCCATCGCCTCCGCCTCTCAGAAACCACACGAGGAGGCGCACCGGGCCCCGAGGCGTTCCTCGCTCGTCCCGGGCCCTGCGGCATCCTACACTGGGCGCATGCCAGTTCGCACCCGGTCCGCAGCGCTGTTTGACGAGGCCCTTCAACGGTTTCCAGGCGGGGTCAATTCACCGGTCCGCGCCTTCCGCGCCGTCGGCGGCCAGCCGTTCTTCGTGAAGTCGGCGCAGGGGGCCCACCTCACCGATGCGGACGGCACTGCCCTGCTGGATTATGTCTGCACCTGGGGACCCGCCATCCTCGGACACGCCCACCCGCGGATCACGGAGGCCATCCGGGAGGCGGCGGACGGCGGGACCAGCTTCGGCGCCCCCCACGTCCGGGAACTCGAACTGGCGCGCCGGGTGCAGTCCTTCGTTCCTGGAATCGGCAAGCTGCGGTTCTGCAGTTCGGGCACCGAGGCCTGCATGACGGCCATCCGGCTGGCGCGCGGCGTCACCGGACGCGATGTCATCGTAAAGTTTGATGGCTGCTATCACGGGCACGCCGACTCCCTGCTGGTGCGCGCCGGATCGGGCGCGCTCACCCATGGCCAGCCGGACAGCGCCGGGATCCCGGCCGCGCTGGCCTCCCTGACCTGTGTGCTGCCCTTCAACGACCTGGCCGCCCTGGAGGCGGTGTTTGCCGCACGGGGACGCGAAATCGCCGGAGTGATCGTGGAAGGGGTTCCCGCGAATGCCGGCTTGTACCTCCCGCGTCCGGGATACTACGAACGGCTCCAGTCCCTGTGCCGGGAGCATGGCGCGCTATTCATCTGCGACGAGGTCATGACCGGCTTCCGGCTGGGCCTCGACGGCGCCCAGGGACGCTTCGGGTTGCAGCCCGATCTCACCTGTTTCGGCAAGATCATCGGCGGCGGCCTGCCGGTGGGCGCGGTCGGCGGACGGGCGGAGCTCATGGATCACCTCAGCCCGCTCGGCCCCGTTTATCAGGCCGGCACGCTGAGCGGGAATCCACTGGCCATGGCGGCGGGAGCCGCCGCGCTGGATGCCCTGGCGTCCGGGGAGATCTACCGCCACATCGAAACCCTGGGGGCGCATCTGGAAGCCGGCATGACGGAGGCCGCACGGGCCGCCGGCGTTCCGGTCCGGTGGCAGCGCATCGGCTCCATGTTCTGCGGCTACTTCACCGACCAGCCGGTGCACCACCTGGGGGATGCCCTCCGATGCGACCGTCAGCGGTTCGCGCGATTCTTCCACGGCATGCTGGACGCCGGCATCTACTTCGCACCATCCCAGTTTGAGGCCGGGTTTCTGTCCGCCGCACACACCCCGGAGGACATCGAGCATACCATCCGGACCGCCGCGGGAGTGCTGCGAACGCTCTGAGCCGGATCTTATCCCTTCCCGGCGGCCGGTTGCTCCAGGAATGCGGCGACGCGGCTTTCACTCCAGTACTCCCCGCGGAACGCCCCGCCGCCAACAAATCCCACGTGCCCGCCGTGGGACGGCACTTCCAGGGTGATCCGGGCATTGTGCCTCGCCAATTCCCCGGGGAAGCATGCCGGAGAGAGAAACGGGTCGTCCGCGGCATTCAGCACCAGCACCGGCACGCGGATGTCTCCCAGGAAGCGGACGGCCGAGCAGCGTTCCCAATAATCCGCGGCATCCCGGAAGCCATGCAGCGGTGCTGTGAAACAGTCGTCGAAGTCGCGGAAGTTCCGGATCCCGCCGGGGGGCGGTTTGGGAACCACATCGCCGAACTGCCGGCGCTTGGCCTGCATCCGCTGCAGCATCGTGCGGAGAAATCGCTGAAGGTAGAACGCGTTATCCGAAGCCTCCAGACGTTCCGCAGCGCCGCGAAGATCGCACGGGACGGACACCACCGCGCCGGCGCTCACCCGGGCCGCCGCCGGGTTCCCTTCCCCGAGAAATTTCAGGGTCAGGTTCCCGCCGAGGCTGAATCCGCAGACCGCCAATGTCTCGTAGTCCCGGCGGGCCGCATGGTCCACCACCGCGGCGAGGTCCTCGGAGGCGCCGCTGTGGTAGGAGCGCGGCAGCCGGTTGGGCTCGCCGGAGCATCCGCGCAAATTCCAGGCGACGGTATCCCAGCCGCGACGGCGCAGCGCCCGCACCAGGCCCAGCACGTACGGTCGCCGCGAATCGCCCTCCAGGCCGTGGGCGATCACCGCCAACCGCCGGGCGCCGGAGCACAACCAGTCCAGATCCAGGAAGTCGCCGTCGGGCAGTTCCAGCCGCTCCCGCTCGATGCGGCCGGGAAGGATCCGGCGGAACAGGGAGGGCCAGACCGTCTGCCGGTGCCCGTCCCTCAGCCAACGCGGGGGATGGTACTCGGCGGACACCGGCCCGGGGATGCGTCCAGACCGCATCGCCGTGTCAGCCATACGCCGCCAGCGGAAGTCCCGTACGCACGCGGAGCCAGGCGAGCAGCAGCACCGCCAGCTTGTGCGGCTTGCCCAGCCGGACCGGCACCTCGCCCAAGACCGGAAAGCGGCGCCGTTCCAGCCGCCGCAGCAGGCTCCAATACACCGCCCCCATCAGCTCGGCGGCCACCATCGAGCGACGGTCCTGTGCCGGCAGAAGCCGCCTCGCCTCCGCATAGAACGCCCGGGCCCGATCGGCGAACGCCTCGGCCAGCGCGCGGAATTCCGGCGTCGCTCGGCCGGCAAGGATGTCCTCCTCGCGCACCCCGTGCCGGCGCAGGGCCTCGGTGGGCAGGTACACCCGTCCCCGGCGGGCGTCGTTGCCCACGTCCCGGAGAATGTTGGTGTACTGGAGCGCCTTGCCCAGCGCATCGGCGTAATCGCGGCAGCCGGGGTCCCGGTAGCCAAAGATCTCGATGCTCAGAAGCCCGACCACGGATGCCACCCGGTAACAGTAGGCATCCAGAGCCGCATAGGTGGCGTAGCGCTGCTGGTCGAGGTCCATCTCCACCCCCTGGATCAGCTCGTCGAACAGCGAAAATGGCAGCCGGAACTCGGCGATGACCGGACGCAGTTCCCGGTTCACGGGGAACTCGGGGGGCCGGCCCTCGCACGCCTGAAGCACGTCCTGCCGCCAGGCAGCCAGCGCGGCGCGGCGGTCGGCCACCGGACGCTCCTCGTCGTCCGCAATGTCATCCACTTCGCGGCAAAACGCATAGAGCACGCTCATGGCGGCCCGGCGGTCCGGCGGCAGGACGATGAACGCCAGCGCCAGGTTGGAGGCACTCTTGCGCGTGATGGCGTCGCTGACTCCCGGGCTCACAGCAGGGTCGGATCCGCACCGCCGGAACCTGGAGTAAAATCCGCGATCTAATAAAGGTTTAGCAATGTCACTTAAATCAGGTTGTGTTATGAGTTTTGATCTGCTAAATTGTTGCTCATCACCAATCAAAAATGAGGTTGCCAATAATGGCTCATGAG
>JAFLEG010000342.1:0-1590 GCA_017302195.1 Verrucomicrobiota bacterium | reverse complement strand
GGGTCGGATCCGCACCGCCGGAACCTGTCGGGGGCAGGCCCCCGGCTTCGGCACGGGTAGGGTTCATGGGGCGCCGTTCCCGCCGTCGCCGCCGGCGGCGGCGTCCTGAAGACGACATCCTGCCCCCGGAGACCTCGCCATCCACCAGGGCCCCACGCCGGCGCGTCCGTGGGGATTGACGGAGAAAGACCGCCCAGACCACCAGCCCGGCCACCAGGACCACCAGCGCGACCAGCACGGGCGCCAACCCGCGGAGCGAGCCCTGGGCCTGGGTCGGGAGCGCCTGCGGGAGCAGGGAGGAATCGGGGAGGGCCCCCAACAGTGTTCGGACGGACGGCATCATCGGGCTCCGGATGCTGACGGCGACTCCGAGTCCTCGTCAACGATGCCATCCGCACTGAGGTTGAGCCGGCTCATGCGGTAGCGGAGCGCATGGCGTGACAGGTCGAGTTGCTGGGCGGCGCGGGACAGGTTGCCGCCGCTGCGCTGCAGCGCGGCGAGGATCAGCTCCCGCTCAAACTGCACCAGGGCATCGCTCAGGGAGCCCGTGGCCGGCGCGCCGGGCCGCGACACCGCCGGCGGCTTGCGCAGACGGGATTCCACCTCGAAGTCCGGCAGGCTGGTGGCCTGGATCTGGTCCGTGGACTCCAGGATCACCGCACGCTCCATGACATTGCGCAGCTCCCGGACGTTCCCCGGCCAGGAATGGGCCAGGAGTGCGGACTGCGCCGGGCCGGTGATGCCGGAGATGGTGCGGCCCAGCCGGGCCGCGAACTGGCGGAGGAAAAACTGGGCCAGCAGGAGGATGTCGGAGCCCCGTTCCCGCAAGGGCGTGGGACGGAACTGGATCACGTTCAGGCGGTGGAACAGGTCCTCCCGGAACTCCCCGCGCTGGATCGCCTCGACCACGTTCCGGTTGGTGGCGGCGATGAGCCGGACATTGACCTTGAGCTCCTGGGTGCCGCCCACCCGGCTGAATGAGCCGTCCTCAAGGAACCGGAGCAGCTTGGCCTGAAGGGGCCGGCTCATGTCCCCGATCTCGTCCAGGAAGATGGTGCCGCCGTCGGCCTCCTCCACCAGCCCGCGCTTGGTGCGGTGCGCACCCGTGAAGGCGCCGCGTTCATACCCGAAGAGCTCGCTCTCCAGCAGCGTCTCCGGGATGGCGGCGCAGTTCAGGCGCACGTAGGGCTTGCCCTCCCGGCGGCTGAGGGCGTGCAGCGCGCCTGCGATCAGCTCCTTGCCCGTGCCGCTCTCCCCCAGGATCAACACCGTGGCGTCGGTCGGGGCGACGGTCTGGATCAACTGCCGCAGTTCACGGATCTTCGGGGCCTCGCCGATCAGGAGATCGAGGCGGTACGGCTCGCCGGCCTGCGCGCGCAGCACGGCGTTTTCGGCCAGCAACTGGTAGCGTTCGGCGCAGCGGCTCACCGCATGGATGAGTTCCCCGGGCTCGAACGGCTTGGCCAGATAGTCCACCGCCCCGTTCTTGATGGCATCCACCGCCAGCCGCGGGGTGGCAAACGCGGTGATGATCAGCACCGGCACCCGGGGATGCCGCTTCACCACCTCCTTCAGGAACTCATAGCCGCT
>JAFLEG010000341.1 GCA_017302195.1 Verrucomicrobiota bacterium | reverse complement strand
GGTTACCGCGCGCAGGGACTGCATCCGCGTCCGGAGGCGCCGCGCGCCACCCTGGTGCGCCGGCTGTACTTCGACCTGCTCGGTGTGCCTCCCTCGCCGGACGACCTGCAGCTCGCGCATCACGACACGGCGCCCGGTTGGTATGAACGGCTCGTGGACCGCCTGCTCGCAGATCCGCGCCATGGCGAGCGGTGGGCCCGGCACTGGATGGATCTCTGGCGCTACAGCGATCCCTGGGGCCTGGGGGACCAGCTCCGCAGCAGCCAGCGGCATCTGTGGCACTGGCGGGACTGGATCGTGGAGTCGCTGAACGCCGACCGGCCCTATGCGGAGATGGTCCATCGCATGCTGGCCGCCGATGAGACGCATCCCGACGATCTCGACGCGCTTCGGGCGACGGGCTACCTGGCGCGGAATTACTTCCTCTTCAACCGCAACCAGTGGCTGGACGAGACGGTGGAGCACGTCGCCAAGGGCTTCCTGGGGCTGACCCTCAACTGCGCGAAGTGCCACGACCACAAATACGACCCGTTCCCCCAGACCGATTACTACCGGATGCGGGCGGTGTTCGAGCCGTATCAGGTGCGGATGGAGATGCTCCCCGGGGAGCCCGACCTGCAGCGCGATGGCGTGCCGCGGGCCTACGACCGTGCCCCCGACGCGCCCACCTTCCGGTTCCTCCGCGGACAGGAATCGGCCCCGGACCGGTCGCAGGTCATCGCCCCGGGAGTTCCCGACCTGCTGGCCTTTGCCCCGCTGGAGGTCCGTCCGGTAACCCTCCCGGTAACGGCATGGCAGCCGGAACGGCGTCCCTGGGTTCTGGAGGCCCATCGCCGCGGCCTCCGCCACCGACACGAAGCCGCGCAGCAGCGGTGGACCGAACTCCGCCAACGACCGGAACCCGCCGATCCAGCCGCTGCGGCCATCGCGCAGGCCGAGCTCCACGTGGCGGCGTGCGACGTGGCGGTGGCCACGGCCGATCAGCAAAGCCTGGAACGCCGCGGTGACTGGATGGCGGCGTGCTGGGCGGAGAGCCCGGACGTGGCGGAGGCCCATCGCATGGCGGTTCTGGCGGAACGCCGCGCCGCGCTGGCCGCGCTGGAGCGGCGGGCCGCCGACGCGGCACTGCGTGGACTCCGGGCTGCGGATGCCGGCAAGGAGGCCCTCGGCAAGGAGCGCGACGCATTGCAGGAGACGATCGCCGCCGCCCGTCGCGACCTGGACACCCCGCCTGCGGCCGACGCTCCGGTCAGCCCGATTCTCGGGGCGGCATGGACCCCCACCCGCTTTCTCGATTCCACCAAGGATGATCCGGCCCTGCCATTTCCGGCAACCAGCACCGGACGCCGCACCGCCCTGGCGGACTGGATCACCGATCCACGGAACCCCCTCCCCGCCCGGGTGGCCGTCAATCACGTGTGGAGCCGCCATCTGGGGGCCCCGTTGGTGCCCACGGTGTTTGACTTCGGACGCAAGGGCACGCCGCCCGCCGACCCCGAGCTGCTGGACTGGCTGGCCTCCGACTGGGTCGCCCACGGCTGGAGCCTCAAGCATCTCCATCGTCGCATCATCACATCCGCCGCCTATCGCATGAGTTCCTCCCTGCGCGGCGCCGAGGCCGAGCTGGCCAAGGATCCTGACAACCGCTGGGGGTGGCGCCGCGTGCCCATCCGGCTGGAGGCCCAGGCCATCCGCGATGCCCTGTGGGTCCATGCCGGTGGACTGGAACGCACCCTGGGCGGCCCTCCGGTGCCGTCCGGAGCGCAGGAGACCTCCCGCCGCCGCAGCCTGTACTTCCATCATTCCGACACTGACCGGAATCCCTTCCTGACCACCTTTGACGATGCCCTGGTGAAGGAATGCTATCGCCGGGAACAGAGCATTGTTCCGCAGCAGGCCCTGGCTCTGCTCAACAGCCGGCTCGTTCACGAGGTGACCCCGGCCATCACCGGCGAACTGGAGACCCGGGCGCCCGCCGGTGACGAGGTTGCGTTTGTTCAAGCGGCCTTCCGAATCCTCCTCGGGTTTGAACCGGACGAGGCGGAGATGCAGGCCTCGCTCCAGGCGATGGCGTCCACGCCCGCCGGCTCCCCGGAAGGCGCCCGGCAGCGACTGGTCTGGGCCCTGCTCAATCACGGCGACTTCGTGACCCTGCGATGACTCCCCCGATCCACGCATCCTCCCCAACGGCCCTTCCCAGGCGCACCTTCCTCGCGGACCTCGGCCTGGGGTTCACCGGACTGGCCCTCGGCGCCACGCTGCAGCGGGACGCCCGGGCAGGGACCCCTTCCGGCTGGAGTCCGCCGGATGGGCGTCCGCACCGCACCCCGCGGGCCCGGAGCGTCATCTGGCTGTTCATGAACGGCGGGGTCAGCCACATGGAGAGCTTCGATCCCAAGCCCATGCTCACCCGGTACGCCGGGAAGACCATTGCCGAGACCCCGTTCGCCTCGGTGCAGGATCCCGCCAAGCTCGCCCTGGAACGTCTGGTGGTTCCCGACGCCAACGGCAACCAGCGCAACACGCTGTATCCGCTCCAGGTCGGCTTCCGACGCCATGGCGACTGTGGCATGGAGATCTCGGACTGGTTCCCGCACATCGCCCAGCACGCCGACCGGCTGGCGCTGGTGCGCTCGATGTGGACCACGGACAGCAATCACGGCGCCCAGACCCAGTTCCATTCCGGACGCCACCAGAACGACGGCGACTTCCCGACCCTGGGCGCGTGGGTCCACTACGGACTGGGCTCGTTGAACGACAATCTGCCGCAGTTCATCTCCCTGGGCACCCGCGAGTACTGGAACCGCCGCGACGGTCACTATCTCGGCCCGAAGCACGATGCGGTCCCGTTGCGCATGGATCCCGAGAACCCCCTGGATTTCGGACGCTTCGAAGGACGCCTTTCCCCGGAGGACCGTCAGAAGGGATTGGAACTGGTCCAGACCCTCAACGGCCTGCGGGGCGTCGAGTATCCCCAGGATCCCGCCCTGGCGGCGCGCCTCGCCTCCTACGACCTGGCCTACCGCATGCAGATGTCGGTGCCCGAGGTCGTGGATTTCTCGCGGGAGTCGGCGGAGACCCAGGCGCTCTACGGCATCCATGAGCCCCATTGCCGGGACTTCGCCCGCCAGTTGCTCGCCGCACGGCGCTTCGTGGAGCGGGGCGTCCGCTTCATCCAGATCCAGCACGGCGGCGGCGGGGCCGGCGCCTGGGACGCCCACTCCGGGCTGAAGGCCAACCATGAGGGCCTGGCGCGGGCGGTGGACCAGCCCATCGGCGCCCTGCTCACCGATCTCGACCGGCGGGGACTCCTGGACGAAACGCTGGTGGTGTTCGCCACCGAGTTCGGCCGCACCCCCGGCTCGCAGGGCAGCGACGGACGGGACCACCACATCTTCGGCTTCAGCGTCTGGATGGCCGGGGGTGGACTGAAGCGCGGCGTGATCCATGGCGCCACGGACGAAATCGGATTTCACGCCACCGAGCACCGCCACTACGTCACCGACATCCACGCCACCCTCCTTCACCAGCTCGGCCTCGACTCCCGCCGTCTGGAAATCCCGGGCCGCAAGCGCCTGGAGATGGATCACGGCCGTCCGATCCCGGAGATCATCGCCTGAGCGGTCACCGGGGCCACGGCTGAGTTTCCCGGGCTTCATTTCCTTCCGCAGGCCCCCTAGAATCCTCCGACTTGCGCACGCTCGCCCAGTTGACGGTCAAAAACTTCAAGTCCATCCGGGACCAGACCCTCCGGTTGGGCAAATTGAACGTTTTTGTCGGCGGCAACGGCTGCGGCAAATCGAACCTGATTGGCGTCTTCCGATTCCTGAACCGGGTGGTCTCCGGGGAACTTCAAACCCACACGGCGGTGTCCGGCGGTGCCAATGCCATACTGCATTTTGGAAGAAAGCGATCCCCGCTCATGGAGATCGCAGTCGAGTTCCAGGAGGGAGATCACGAGAACGGATATAGCATTCAGTTCCTCCCGAACGCCACGGATCGCTTCCTGTTTGCCAAGGAAGAGATCTGGTACCGGGACGGCTCCAAGTATCCTAAGCGTCACAAGCCCTTCGACGAGCAATTGGGCGCGGGGCACGGAGAGTCGAGATTGGCCAGCTCTCCCACCCGGATTGCAGGCCATGTTCTCAGCGACCTGTTCAACTACCGAATCTACCATTTTCACGACACCAGCCCTGAAGCGCGGATCAAGCAGACTCAACCGCTGGAGAACAAAACGACCCTCTTCGCCGACGCTGCCAATCTCGCTCCCTTCCTCCGGGGAATGCGCGAGACCTCGCCGGGCCATTTCCAGAACATCGAGGGGGCGGTCCGACAGGTGGTGCCGTTCTTCGCGGGATTCCACCTCGAACCCGACGAGAGCGGAAAACACCTGCTGCTGGCCTGGCGGGAAAAGGGCCACGAGGAACCATTCCCCGCCGCGGCGCTCTCCGACGGGACGCTGCGCTTCATGTGCCTCGCGACGCTGCTGCTCCAGCCCAACCCGCCGGCCGTGATCCTGC
The DNA here is from genome assembly GCA_017302195.1 of Verrucomicrobiota bacterium. GTDB lineage: Bacteria > Verrucomicrobiota > Verrucomicrobiia > Limisphaerales > UBA9464 > UBA9464. The sequence goes on along the minus strand of JAFLEG010000341.1, from coordinate 1,114 downwards.
TGGATGAACCGGAGCTGGGACTGCATCCGGCCGCGATTCACCTGCTCGCTGCCCTCCTTGAATCCGCGTCCACGCGGTCCCAGGTGCTGGTCGCAACGCAGTCCGTGACGCTGCTCAATCAATTGACCCCGGAGGACGTCTGGACGGTGGAACGCCGGTCGGGAGAAAGCGTGTTCAAGCGACTGAAGGACGAAGACCGCTCCACGTGGCCGACCGGCGTGGCGTTGGGTGACCTGTGGGAACGCAACGTCTTCGGCGGCACTCCGTGACCATGAAGCGGCTACTGATCCTGGTCGAAGGGCAGACGGAAAAGCGGTTCGTCACGGACCTCCTGGAGCCCCACCTTGCCGGATTCGGTCTCTTCCCCGTACCCAAGATCGTCGTGACCGGGCGGACCAACGACGGCACCCAGTTCCAGGGTGGCATCCTCTCGTTCGCCCAGGTGGAAGCCAATTTGAGGCCCCTGTTCAACGATTCGGCTGCCGCCCTGGTCACCACCATGATGGACTACTACGGGTTGCCGGGGGACTTCCCGGGGTGGGAGTCCCTGCCGCCGGGCTCTCCGCAGGAGCGGGTTCACCACCTCGAAGCAGCCCTGGGGAAGTACTTCAATCAACCACGGTTCCATCCTTACCTGATGCTGCATGAATACGAGGCCATGGTTTTTGTTCAGCCCGAGGCCATTTGCCGGGTACTCAATACACCGGCGTTGAAGCCTGTTTTGGACCGCGTTCGGAGCCAGTTTCCGAATCCGGAGGAGATCAATGATGATCGGAAAACCGCTCCGTCAAAACGTCTGTTGGCCGCACATGCCGCCTATCGCAAGCGTCAGCATGGCGTAGAAGTCCTGCAGAGCATCGGGCTCGAAGAGATCCGGAAGAACTGCCCCCATTTTCGCCAATGGCTTGAGGTTCTTGAATCCACCGGCCGCCGACCCGCTCAGCAATCGCCATGACCGACGACCGCGGCAGTTTGGGAACGCGGCTCGGCCCGCTGCTTGCCCGAACGCAAATCGCATAGATCGGTGGGTTCTTACATGCTGGGATTGCTAATGCTGGCCGGACATATTCGCGGAGTTGAGAATATATCCTCAATGAATCGCGTTCGCAATGAT
>JAFLEG010000340.1 GCA_017302195.1 Verrucomicrobiota bacterium | reverse complement strand
CCAGACCGCCCGTCCCGCCCCGACTCCGGCGCCGTCCCGCCCGTCACCCTCCATGCAGCGTCCCGCCCCGCAACCCAGCGCCTTCGGCGGCATGGGCCAGGGCTCCGCCACCCGCATGGAAGGCAACCGGGGTGCCGCCAGCCGGGGCACCATGAACCGCGGTGGCGGCGGCGGTGGAGGCCGGTCCATTGGCGGCGGCGGTGGCGGGCGGCGGCGTTGATCTCATCCCTTTTCTCCGAGCAACCCATGAACTCTCTCCCTTGCCCAAGCCCCAGGCTCCCCGGCAGCAGCCGACGCGGGAAGGCTTCGACTCCCCCGCCCTTCTGGCGTCGGACCGCCGCCGCCGGATGCCTCATGCTGTGCGGCATCCTGCAGGCCGCAGAACCACCGCAGACCTTCGACCGCCCCGACGAGGCGGCCGCCGCCCTGCGCGCCGCGGTGCAGGTGCCCGACGCCTCTGCGCTTCGGCGAATCTTCGGATCTGAGGGCGACTACCTGGTCAGCGCCGATCCGGTCAGCGCCGCCCGGGAATCGGAGGCCTTCGCCCGCGGCATGGACCAGGGATACCACTGGGTCCCCGCCGCCGCGGGCCGGCAGACCTTGGAGGTCGGCACCAATTCCTGGCCGTTTCCCGTGCCACTGGTTCAGGAGAATGGCCGCTGGCAGTTTGATCCGCAGGCGGGCCGCGAGGAGATCCTCGACCGGCGCATCGGCGCCAATGAACTGAAGGTGCTCCAGTCCCTGCGCGCCTACGTCGCCGCCCAGCGCGAATACGCCGGCGAGGACCGCAACGGGGACGACGTGCTTGAATATGCCCGGAAGTTCATCAGCACCCCGGGCCTCAAGGATGGGCTGTACTGGCCGCTGGAGCTGGACGGCACCGAAAGCCCGATGGGACCGGCCATCGCCGAGGCGCAGACGGAGGGGTACCGCTTCAACCGGGACTCCCGGGAGACGCCACAGCCCTTCCACGGCTACTACTTCAGGATTCTCACCCGCCAGGGGCGCCATACGCCTGCGGGGGCCTACAACTACCTCATCAACGGCCACATGATCGGAGGCTTTGCCGCCGTCGCCTGGCCGGCGGAATACGGGGAGACGGGCGTCATGACCTTCCTGGTCAACCAGCAGGGCCGCGTCTATCAGCGCGATCTCGGCCCGAAGACGCAGCAGATCGCCAGCCGCCTGCGCGAGTATGATGTGGGCGAGGGTTGGACAGTTTCTCCGGACTGACCCGCCCCACGGAATCCATGACCATCCCGCCGGTCCGTCCCCGCCGCCCCATTGAGGGCATCTCCGCGGTGCTGCTGCCGTTTCGTCCGGATGGCGCCCCCGACCTCGACGGTCTGGCGCGCCTCACGGAATCCACCTGGGCGGCGGGTCTGACTCCGGCGGTCAACATGGACACCGGCTATACCCACCTGCTGACGATCTCGGAACGTTCCGAGATCCTGGGGCTGGTCGGCAGCCTGTCGCGGGGGCGCCGCTTCGTGGCCGGGGCGTTTATCGAAGGCCTGGATGGGGAACCTTCAAGGCTCTACCGCCAGACGGCCAATGCCATCGCCTGTGCCGGCGGCATTCCCATCCTCTTTCCCTGTCGTGCGGTGAAGACGCTGCCCGGGCCGGAGCTGGTCCGCGTCTTTCAGAAGGTGGCGTCGGAATGCGACGAATTCCTCGGATTCGAGCTCGGGGAGATGTTTGTGCCCTTCGGACGGATCTGGGACCTGGAGACGTTCGAGGCGCTGCTCGAGATCCCGCAACTGACCGGCGCCAAGCACAGTTCGCTCTCCCGCGAACTGGAGTGGCAGCGGCTCGCGGTGCGCGACCGGAAGCGCCCGGACTTCAAGGTGTACACCGGCAATGATCTGGCGATTGATCTGGTGATGTGGGGCAGCGACTACCTGCTGGGGTTGTCCGCATTTCACGTCGAGGCCTTTGCCGCACGGGACCGCCTCTGGGCGGCCGGCGATGCCCGGTTCCACGAGCTGAACGACTGGCTGCAATACCTCGGCATGCTGGCCTTCCGCGCCCCGGTGCCCGCCTACAAGCACACCTGCGCGCAGTTCCTGCACCTGCGCGGACGCATCGGATCTCCCGAGCCGCACCCGGGGAACCCCCGGCGGCCCGACTCGGACCTGGCGCTGCTGGAGCTCATCGTCCGCCAACTCGATGTCCTGGTCGCCGCGGCGGCGCACTGATCACGGCAGCCGCCGGAAGCGACCGTCGGTCCCGATCAGCCATCCGGAGGACCCTTCAAAATCCCTGCTGACCACGACGATCCGGATGTTGGCCGCCTCCAGTTCTTCCAGAATCGCCGCAGACACCCCCGGATCCAGCCTCGGTTCCAGGACGAAGGTCTCGGTGAAGTTGTGGTGTCCGGGGGAATAGGTCTGCGCCTCCGCCGCGTGCAGCTCAAACGGTGCGGCGGTCAGCCCGCGGATCTCCGTGCGGACAAATCCGATGTTGGGCGCGGTGTATCCCGCGCTCGGTCCCTGCGGCGGAGGCGGCCACCAGAACTCGGTCGTCACCCGCACCGCCGCGCCGCGGACCATCTCCCGGACCTGCAGCAGATCGGCCGGGGAACGTTCCGGGCGGCGCACCAGGACCACGTCGTCCACGCGGGTCTGCCCGGTGCCCTCCCAGGTCAGTTCCGGCTGCGACGTGGCATGCGTGACCTGGAGTGTCCGTCGCAGATCGCCGGGCACAAACCAGCCGGATGCCTCGGCGGACACCTGCCGTTCCACCGTGGTCCGGAGCAGGAAGTCCATGCGCCCGGCCCCCTCGCCCCAGCGCCAGGCATCGGTGACCTCACCCCCCGAAACCCGGTGAACGAAACCGTCCCAGGCCGAGGGCCCGTTGCTCAGGGTGATCCAGCGGTCGTCCTGGCGGAAGGTGATCTGCGCATCGCGGAGCAGCGTCGTGGCCAAACCGGCGGCATCCAGACGCCGCGGATCGCTGGTGGCTGACAGGCGGCCCTTCAGACGATGCTTGGCCAGCGGGGCACCAAACTCGCCCTCCTCCACGCTCCATTCCGTCGGCTCGCCGAACAGGAACGGCGTGATCGTGCCGCCGCCGGGGCGCGGCAGCAGACGCACCTGCTTGATCTCCAGCCGGCCGGGACGGATGCGCTTGAACTCCAGGTCGAGGGAGAACTCGGTCCGGGACGGGACGAGCGCGCCATAGCCCCGGGTGACCGATTCCAGGAGTCGCACCAGGGCCAGGTACTCCGACTGCCAGGTCATCACATGATCGCCCAGGGGAACCAGGCTCGAGGCCTCGCGAAGATCCACCGAGCGGAAGCCGTCGGAGGCCGAGAAACTGACCCGCTCCGGACGCGCCGAGGAATCAGGATTGGTCACCGAGACCGCCCCGAACTGGGTGACCATCTCCCCCCAGAATCCCAGGCTGGCGCCGAAACGGCTGGCGTGCAGCACCACCACCCCGTTCGCCAGCTCCTCGGCATCGGGATATGAATGGTGCACCAACACCGCCATGCCCACCTCGGATTCCGACACGCCGCGGCGCAGCCGCTCCAGGAAGGCATTCTCATTGTAGAAGCTGGCGTACACCCGCTGGATCGCCCGGAAGACACCGCGCTCGTTGTCCTCCGCCGGATCGCAGGCCGACGGTCCCGAACCGTCGGCGTCCAGGTCATCCAACACGCAGCCGCTGTAGCTGTCATAGAGTCCGGCGCCGGTGAACTCATCGCCGTCCTCGACATTGGTCGAACTGCGGAACCGCAGCTTGCGTCCGGGCTCGAAGGGCCCGTTGGTGATCGCCCCGAGCACCACTCCCCTCAGCTCCGGGGAGAACGCCGCCGTGCGGGTGATCAGGGAGCGCACGGTGTCCAGCCTGAGCCGCAGCGCCGCGATGTCGGGCGGGTCGGTGATGCCCTCCAGCTCCGACGCGATCGCCGCGCGCAACGTCCCCCGCCCGGGCAGCGGCTGGTCCATGAAGGCATCCCACACGTCGAAGGTCAGCGCGATGGCCTCGCCGCAGGCCTGCGGAATGGTCCGGCGCAGCAGTCCGTAGTTGGCGGCCTTGCCGCCGACGAAGCGGGTGGCCGCGGGCGTCAGGGCGGCCACGTTTGTGGTCCACACCCCCAGGGACTGCTTGGCCGGGTACTTCAGCGGCGGCGGGCGCTTCACGGCGGCAATCTGGTCCCGCAGACCGTCCGTGAGCTGGCTTCCGAGTGCGGTGACATACGGTGCGTCACCGCGAAACCCGGTGCGCAGGGCCACGTCCTGACCATCAAGCATCCGCAGGCGCGACTGCTCCGCCGTGTCGGCAAACCAGACGAAGGGCACCCCGTAGCCGCGGGCCAGGATGGCGACATGGGAGTTGGGGGTCGCGGGCGACAGCGAGATGATGCCCGCCACATGGGGCACTTCGGCGGGCACGGCATCCGTCAGCAGGATGTCCTGCGAACGAAGCTGTCCCGAGGCATAGGCGACGGCGATGCGGTCGCCGGGCACGAACACCAGACGTCCCACCGACCAGCCTTCCGAGTACACCGCGTCGGAAGTGAGCCAGCGGGACGCCGAGGCCACCGGAACCCCCTGGGCGGTGAACCAGTCGCGTTCCGCCAGGGCGAGGGGCTCCTGTTCAAAGGTGGGCACGTACAGCGCGCGCGTGCCCGGCGGCGCCAGCACCCCGGCCCGAACCCGGTGAAACCAGCGGACCACATCCTCGCGGGACCACACCTCCTGTCCCACAAACTGGATGCCGAACTCCGGTGTGGCCGGATCCGCCGGAAGGATCACCGCCCCCAGCACCGCCTGCTGGCCCTCCCGGTACAGAGTCCGCCGGTCGAACTCCGCCGCCGAGATTCCCAGGAATGGCTCCAGCCGGACGCGGGCATAGTCGAAGTGAAAGGGGTACTTGCGGCTGTCCTGGAACCAGACCCGGGTCTCGTCCCCCGTCCGGAGGGCAAACTTCACCCAGCCAAGACGGGCCGGACGCCCGAAGTCCGGCGGTACCGGCGGCTCGGCAAAGGGATCTTCGGGAAACCGCAGGCCGTTCCTGCCGTCATCCGAAGCCGTCGCGGGCCGCGACACCAACCGCAGGTACCGCGAGGCATTGGTGGGAGCAGTCACATCGGCAAAGGCCACGGCCTCTCCATGCAGCACCGCCGCCTCGCTCCAGCTCATCAGATCGGAGGAGGCCTGCAGCGTGTGCACCTGCCCGGGGGCGCCCGGGGACTCCACACGCATCCAGCCATTGGTATCCGGCCCCCCAATGGTCAACTCAGCCGCAATGGCCGGGGACACCGAAGCCAGGAGGCATGTCAGGCAGGAAAGCAGACCACGCATGGAGGTGGAATTGTCGCAGCCGGCCGCCGGCAATCAAGCGGAGCTGCCAATCCCAGCCGGCGGCGATCCATCCCGGTCCTTTGTCAGGGCGAGCCCCTGCGTGGGCCTTGCGCACGACGAGTCACCACCACATCCATCCGCCGCGACACGAATGGCCCGGGGGAGGCTCGTTCCATCCGCTTCAAGTCCCGGCCTTGGTGCAACATCGGGCACTGGAACCTGGAAACCCCGGCCTCATCCAGGAATCGGGGGGCGCACATCGCCCCTCTCCACACTCACTCCTTCAGGAAACTCCTCAGCATCCAGACGGTCTTCTGGTGCTCC
>JAFLEG010000339.1 GCA_017302195.1 Verrucomicrobiota bacterium | reverse complement strand
TCACCGGCAGCAAGGTCAGGCCCGCGGTATGTCTGACCGACGCGGTCGGTGCACATCGTCATGTCGTGCTGGCCTTCATCACGAGCGTCGTGCCATCCAAGGTGGAGCCGACGGATTTGCTGCTGGATCCGGGCAGCGCCGATTTTGGCCCCAGCGGGCTGAGAGTTCGCTCCGCGTTGCGCTTACACCGCATGGTGACGGTATCGGCCAGCATCATCCAGCGGCAGTTGGGTACTCTGACCCCGAACCTCCAGGTTCAAGTCCAACAGAGACTGCGAACGCTTTTCGCGATCTGAAGGCTTGCCTTCCCGGCCGCGGAATCGGGCAGGCGCGGAGGGTGTGACCTTGGACCCTCGGGCTTTCAGTTGGTTCCAACCGCAATGACGACGGTTGCCAACACAGCCACCCCGGCGAGCACTCCGTATGCGGCGACCCCCAGTGCCTCATCGCGGTACAGACCTCTCTGGATGATAAACCCGCTGAGGACCGCCGCGAAACCCAACCCGGCGGTTTGGTACGGCGGCAGCGCCGGCCCAAACGCCTGTCGGAAATCCGTGTCGGTGTCCGACAGGAGCCAGGGAACGAGCGCATAGGCGATGTCCCCGCACGGGACGACAAAGAGCCAGAGGTAGAGGCAAGCCGCCGCAGCAATGGACCATTGGGTGCGCCGAAGGGAGAGAAGTGCGGCCACCAACCAGAAGGTGATCCAGAGCCCGTACGGCGCCAGGGCCACCAGGGTCCTGCTGAAGCCAGCTCCGTCAGGAGACCGATACCGCACATGACCCCAGTTGCCCCCGGCCGGCCACCAGGCGAACTCGGTCACGGTGCCTCCCTGCGCCCCCACCGCCACCGCATGGGCCAGCTCATGAACCACCGTGACCGCCACGACGCCCGAGATCCCCAGGACCAGATGAATCCAATGCCGCCGGAAGAAGGGGGTTAGTTCCTGGATCATCGGCCTGGAAAGGTCTCCCGCCGTCGCCGATTTGAAAAGGATGCCCCTGAGGTGGCTGCTGAAACGCCGCGGTGTGAGGTGTCATTGACTTGCCCCTGTACAGCGCTGTGTGGTTGCTCCGGCGTGCCGTCCTGATTGACCGAAGGCACGTCCCCTCAGCAGGGTCACCGGACATCAACTGGTCCATGGCGAACACCCACCCAATCCCGCTGTGCCGTTCTGAGTGGCTTCAGGATGTCTCCATCGAGCTGGGCCGGCGCTTCGCATCGCGACCTCCATTCGACTGGTTCGCCGTCAACACCGACACCGGCGAGCACGAGGGCGAGCAGTTCGAACGGTTGTCGGTTTGGGCCACCACGCCGTATGGGACGCTGGTGAATTTGACGCTCTGGGACGACCGCACGCTTTGGATCGGCGTCCGACGGGTGGCCACCGAGCATGCCCCCGAGTTTGAGGTAGGCTTTTACCCGACGACCGATGGCCTGGGCTCCGACCGTATCGCCGAGGCGTTTCGGGACTCCGTCGCCGTCTCAACACGGCTGTGCTACAGCGAGTCTCCCGAGCCCACACTTCGCCGACTGTGGAACCACACGGCTGAGGTCCTGACCCGTGGCTCTTTGGGCCGGCGCCGAGAAGCCCCGCAAACCGCTCCAGGGAACGGGGACCCGTCGGCCCGTTCTGGCAGCGCGGGGGGCGGTGGCGGGCCACCTTCGGTGAAATGACCGCCAGGTATCCGCACACGCCGCATCGGAAACGGGTCTGGCGCTGGGGATATGGATTCGGGGTGGAAGGGGTGACCGCACTGCTGCAGGTCACGCAGCCGGTTCAGAATTCAAGGAGCGGCCGATGTGCAGGCGATCACGTCCCGAATCTTGGAGTGTTCGAGAGTCTCGTGACCTCGACTCCTACGATGTCGTGGCCTGTGAACGGGCTGTCAGGGTGGAGGTCGCCCATCCTCGCCTTGGTCATGGCTGTATCAAGTCCCTGCCATTCCCTGCGGGCTCGGATTGGCCTGCCTCTCCGGCGCAAGCCCCGCGTTGCGGCGATGGCGAATCCGGCGGCGGCGGAGGGTGGCGAGGTAACGGAGGCACTCGCGCTCGAAGCGGAATCCGGCGATGCGGGGGTTGTGCCGGTAGAGGTCCCACTTCGCGGTGTTGCGGTGCTGGAAGACGACGCGGTCCCGGAAATCGTGCTGGCACATGGTCGCCGCGAGCAGGCGGGGCCAGCGCCGGGGCATGGCGAAGGGGGCGCCCAGCTTCCGCCAGGCGAGATGGAAGGTCTCCTTGTCGCCCAGGGTGTGGCGGTACCAGAAGTCCGAGTGCTCGTTGAGCCACAGGGTCAACTGGAGCGCCTTCCAGCAGCGGCGCTTGTCGAGGGCCACCTGGCCCGTCTCAAAGGGCGGCACGTCCATCTCCGGCAGGCCGCACAGCGCCCAGGCCCGCCCGTCCATGCGCGAGGTGGGAATGTCGGGCCAGAAGAGGGCGCCGGTGTCCCGGAACTCCGGCGTCTCGAAGAGACGGGAGGGATCGGCCACCGGGACGTTGTCGGCATCGAGCAGCAGGACTTCCTGGAACGGGGAGTGCAGCAGCGCGTAGGCCTTGAGCTCCCAGCCGTTGAGGATCCGGCAGGGATGCCGTTGCCGCACCTGCTGGGCGTCCACGCAGGTGGCACCCAGCGGCGCCACCTGCTCGCGCATCCAGTCGTCCATTTCGTCCGGCCCCAGGTGCCACAACTGCACCGGGAGGATGCAGCCCAGGTGACGGAGCATGTTGAGGCACACCCAGGCGTTGGTGAAGTAGGTGGGACCGCCCGCGCAGATGACGATGCCGCGGCCGTGGTGGCTCCCGGAATAGCCCGGAAGCCGCCGCACCACCCGCTCCAGGGCGCGCCGGGCACTGGTGGCGCTCAACGGGGGACTGGTGCGGTGGCAGCGAACCATGCGAAGGAGGCTGTCCGATCCGGCGGTCCGGGGCTTGAAAAATCGGGAGTTCTGACATCTCGCTTGTCCGGCCGGGACGCCCGGCACAGCCTTTCGGCGCGATGACCTCGGAACACGCCCTGGATCTCTTCCGCTCCACCGGAGCCCTGCTGGAAGGCCACTTCATCCTGCGCAGCGGACTGCACAGCCGGCAGTTCTTCCAGTGCGCGCAGGCGCTGCAGCAGATGCCGGTGGTCGAGCGCTTCGGCGCCGCGCTGGCGGACCGGTGCCGCGGCAGCGGGGCGGTGACGGTGATCTCGCCGGCCATGGGCGGCCTGGTGATCGGACAGGAAGTGGCCCGGCAGTTGGGCCTGCGCTTCCTGTTTGCCGAGAAGGAGGAGGGGCGCCTGGTCCTGCGGCGCGGCTTCCGCATGGCCCCGGGAGAGCGCTGCCTGGTGGTCGAGGATGTCGTGACCAAGGGCGGACGGGTGCAGGAGACGATGGAGATCGTGCGGCAGCAGGGCGGCGTGGTGGCCGGTGTCGCCATGCTGGTGGACCGCTCCGACGGCACCCTGGATCTCGGGGTGCCGACCCACAGCCTGATCCGCCTGCATGTCGAGGCCTTCCCGGCGGATCAACTGCCCCCGGACCTCGCCGCGCTGCCCGCGACCAAGCCCGGCAGCAAGTAAGGATCAGATCTCCACCTGCATGCCCAGCTCGACCACGCGGTTGGCGGGCAGTTGGAAGAAGCTCGTCGCGCTCTGGGCATTGCGGGCCATGATGGCGAACAGGCGCTCGCGCCAACGGGACATGCCGCTCTTGCTTGTGGACAGGATGGTTTCCCGGCTCAGGAAGTAGGAGGTCTCCGCCTCGCGCAGCTTTAGGCCGAAGTCCGCGCACCGGCGCAGCACCTCCGGCACGTTGGGCTCCTCCATGAAGCCGAAGCGCGCCCGCACCCGCCAGAATCCCTGCTCGAGATCCTCCACGGTGATCCGGCTGTCGTCGTCCACCCGCGAGGTGTCCTGCACCACGATGGTGAGGAAGACCACCCGCTCATGGATGATCTTGTTGTGTTTCAGGTTGTGGAGCAGCGCGATCGGGACGCCATCCGGATTCCCCGCCAGGTACACCCCGGTGCCCCGGACGCGCGGCACCTCGCGGCGGCTGATGCTCTCCAGGAACTGGGTGGTGGGCAGCGTGTTGGTCCGCACCCGCTGCCAGAGCAGGCGGCGTCCGGTCCTCCAGGTGCTCATGAGCAGGAACAGCACCGCCGCCACCAGGAGGGGAAACCAGCCGCCGTGGACGGTCTTCAGCGAGTTGGCGAGAAAGAATGCGGCCTCGATCATGAAGGCCGGGATCACCACGGCCAGGGCGGGCCACCGGCCCCAGTGCCACAGTTTCCGGGCGGCGAAGTAAAAGAGCACGGTGGTGATCAGCATCGTGACCGTGACCGCGATGCCATAGGCCGCGGCGAGGTTGGAGGAGGAGCGGAAGCCCAGGACGAGCGCGACGCAGGCCACCATGAGCGCCCAGTTGACCTGCGGGATGAAGATCTGTCCGCGCTCCCGTTCACTGGTGTGCTCGATGGCCACCCGCGGCAGATACCCCAGTTGCACGGCATGCATGGTGAGCGAGTAGGCGCCGCTGATCAGCGCCTGCGAGGCGATCACTGCCGCGGCCGTCGCCAGCCCGACCAGCGGCAGCAGCATCCAGCGCGGGGACAGGCGGTAGAAGGGATTCACCGCCGCCGAGGGATCGTCGAGGATGAGCGCGCCCTGTCCCAGATAGCTGAGCAGCAGCGCCGGGAGCACCATGGTGAACCAGGCCAGGCGCATTGGACGCGCCCCGAAGTGTCCCATGTCGGCGTAGAGGGCCTCCCCGCCGGTGATCGCCAGCACCACCGAGCCGAGCACCTTGAATCCGAGCCATCCGTTGGCCTGGAAGAACTCCACGGCATGGACTGGATTCAGGGCGCTGAACACCGCGGGATTGAGGGCCACCCCGCGGATTCCCAGCGCGGCGATGGTGCCGAACCAGACAACCATGACCGGTCCAAACACCTTGCCGATGGTGCCGGTGCCGGCCCGCTGCACGCCGAACAGGGCGACGATGATCACCACCGCCAGCGGCACCACGAAGGGCGCGAACCGCTGCGTGGCCACCTCGAGACCCTCCACGGCGCCCAGCACGGTGATGGCCGGGGTGATCATGCCGTCGCCGTAGAGCAGGCAGGCCCCGAACAGGCCCAGGAGGATCATGGCGGTCGCCATCCGGCCCATGGGCGTGCTGTCCCGACGCTCCGGAAAGGCCAGGGACAGCAGCGCGAGGATGCCGCCCTCGCCCTTGTTGTCCGCCCGGAGCACGAAGACCAGGTACATCACCGACACCACCAGCAGCAGGGACCAGATCACCAGGGACAGCACGCCCAGGACGTTGACCGGCGTGGGGGGAACTCCGTGCGTCTCACCGAAGCACTCCTTCAGCGCGTACAGGGGGCTGGTGCCGATGTCTCCATAGACGACGCCCAGGGCGGCGAGGGTCAGGCCGGCGAGGCGGCGCCGGCTCGATGGGTGGGATTCCATGCGGTCAGTAGGCTTCAGACAGACGCTGCGGACGCTCCGACGAGGGCGTCGTCCGGCCGCGTCCGGCGGGCATGGACCACCCTTCCAAATGCCTGCGAGGTTAGCTGACGGGCTGGGGCCTGGAAGTGCCCCCGGACCGGCGGACTCGATTCCTGCGAACCGACTCCCGCCGCCGTGCGCCCCGGCCGGTGA
>JAFLEG010000034.1 GCA_017302195.1 Verrucomicrobiota bacterium | reverse complement strand
GGGGATTCCATCCTGGCCATGCACTTCCTGACCCGTGTCCGGGCGCGGTGGGGCCTTGCCCTGCCGGTGGCGGTGTTCTACCAGGAGCCCACGCCGGATGCCGTGGCGCGCTGGATTGCCGCCGGCGGTTCCTTCGGGCCCGAAAGCGCGGTCTTCCCCATGAACGCCCACACTCCGGGGCGTCCCACGCTGATCTTCCTGCCGGGCTGGGTCCGAAACACGCTGGAGCTGCAGTTCCTGGCCCGCGAGCTGACGGGACACCTGAACTGTCTGGGCCTGGAGCTGCCACCGGCCGGGGAGGGCCCCGAGACCCTTGAAGCGCTGGCCGCCGGGTGCGTCCGCATCATCCAAAGTCGGACCTTGGAGGGTCCGCTGTACCTGGGCGGTTTCTCGCTGGGCGGTCTGCTGGCCTACGAGACGGGACGCCAGCTCGCCGAGGCCGGGCAGGCTCCGGAGCGTCTCTTCATCCTCGATACCCTCGTGCCGACACGGCGTCCGCCGCCGGGACTCCCGCGTTCCCTCCGGTTTCTGCGGAACCTCGCCGTCCATCCCTGGGCCACCGTGGATAAATTCGCCCGCCTGTCGTGGAGGCGCAGGGTACAACCCGCCTGGCGAGCAGTCGCCCGCACCCGCATCCGCACACCGGGTCCGTCCAATTTCGGTCCGATGCCCCAGCGGGCGGCGACCTACGCCTATCGTCCGCTCCCGTCGGCGTTGGACCTGACTGTCGTGCTGACCTGGGATCGCCGGGTGCAACTGGCGCATCCCGCCGAACCCTGGGACCAGCTCACCTCCCGCCCCGTCCGCTGCATTCAGGCCTCCGTCCGCGACCACTACCAGTTGGTGAAGCCCCAGCACGTCGCCTCCCTGGCCGCCGAGCTGCTTCAGGACCTGGATTCCTCGAGTTCCATGGCACTGGAACGAGAATGAACCCCCATGAATTCATGGATCACTTCCAATCGCTGGTGACCGGCTTGCTCGGGATGAGTGTGTCGGGAGCATCACCGCTGGCGCCCCCTTTGGAAGAGGACAGGAAGATCGGAGTCCATGGGATTCTATAGGCTGCGTCGGCCGCGATGGAGCGCGATGGACGTCCGAGCCAGCCCGGTCACAAGTTTTCCTGTTACCTTCCTCCTCGGGCGGCCATGGAGAAGATGAGGATGAGCATGGACGACTGGGAACTGCTGCGGGCGTATGGCGACGGATCGGAGGCGGCGTTTGCCGAACTGGTCCGCCGTCATGTGGATCATGTCTATTCCACCGCCCTCCGGCGCGTGAACGATCCGATGACCGCCCAGGATGTGGTCCAGCGCGTCTTCTGCCTGCTCGCACGCAAGGCGGCGTCCCTCGACGCCTCCGGCAGCCTTATCGGCTGGCTCCACCGGTCCGCAGTCCACGTTTCCCAGGAGGCCCTGCGGTCCGACCGGCGACGACGCGACCGGGAGACCGCCGCCTGGCAACTGAATGTCATGCCCTCCGAACCCGCCCCGACGTCTGCCGTCCCGTCCGAGGCCTCCTCCGATGCCGTCTGGCGCCAGGTGGCCCCCGAACTCGACGCCGCCCTGCTGGACCTTCCGGAACCGGACCGACTGGCCGTGCTGCTGCGCTTCTTCCAGCAACTGCCCAACCGCGAGGTGGGAGTGCGGCTGGGGGTGAGCGAGGCCGCGGCCAAGATGCGGATTGGCCGGGCCATCCTGAAGCTGCGCCGGATGCTGGGTTCGCGGGGCGTGGTGCTGACCGCCGGCGCCCTGGCCTGGTTGCTCACTGAACGCACCGTGTCAGCGGCACCCGCCGGCTGTGCCGGGACAGCGATGGCCGCCGCGACGGCGACCAGCGCCGCCGTGTCTCCCTGGGCGGCGTTGCTCGCGCTGGTGACCCGCGTTCCGTTCCCGGTCGCTGTGGGGGTGACCGCGCTGGGGATCGCCACCGCCGTGTTCACCATGGCCCTGCGACCCGATTCCGGAATCCGGAGCGGAGCCGGTGCGGCACTGATTCTTCCGGAACTGTCCGAATCCAATGCCGCGGCCATGGATTTGGATGCCCTGGACGTCGCGGGGGTGGCGGGAGCCGCGGCTGATCCCATGGACGATCCGGCGGCGCTGCGGCTGGCGATCGAGAATCTCCGGTCGGTGATTCGCAAACCGTATCAGCGCCGGTTGCCCGTGGACCTCGTCGCCGAGGCCGTCCGTCCGCTGGGGCGTCATGGAGCCGCTGCCGTGCCGATGATTCTGGAGGAACTCCGGGCGACGATACGGCCGCTGGCCTCGCGCAACGATGTCTCGGTCACCATGGGCATTCAGGCGATGTCCCTCGAAGCGCTGCGGGCGCTGGGTCCTGCAGGCCGGGATGCGATACCGGAACTCCTGGTGCTCATCGGAGAAGGCAGGCTGGCGGCATTGAACGATTCCGTGGCCCGGGTGATTCCAGCCTTGGATCCAACGCCCGGGCAGATTGATGCCCTGGTTCACCTGGTTTTAACCAGTGACGCTCCGGGAATCCAGTGGGGAGGTCAGGCTGTGGTCGCCGCGCTGGAGCAACGGCCTGAGGCCCGCGAGGCCGCGCTCGCAGCGCTTCAGGCGGCCCTCGATTCCGGCAGTGACGCCCGCCGGTTGAGGATCGCCGGCATGCTGGCCCAGATTCCTGGAAGTGATCCGTCCCGCCTGCGCCCTGTCCTTGAGGAACACCTCCGGCTCGCGGCCCTGCGCGATCCGTCGCATTACCTGCCGATCACGCACGACGGCGACACGGACTATGGGCCGGCAGAGCAGCGAAACTTCGATGATGTGGATCGCATGAGCGCGGTGTATGGACTGGTGCGGTTGGGCGAGGACGCGCGGGAAAGCCTCCCGGCCCTGGAGGAACTGGCCCGGCGCACCGAGAATGCCCAACTCCGGGATCAGGTGCTGCGGGCCATCGGTGCGCTGGATCCGGACCGCCGGCTGGCGCATCCGGAGGTGGCGGCCGCCGTGGACTCCTGGGAGGCCGATCAGGCGCTGGCCGACCGCGCCAATCGTGGCGACCTGACCCCGGGGGATCTGCGGACGGGACTTCGCGGGAAGCGGACTGCGGATGCCTCCGCCTCCCACATCGCGACCCTGGGCGAGCGCGGACGGCAGTATGTCCCGGACCTGCTGGAAGCGCTCCAGCGTCACGGTTCATTCGAGGCGGCCCAGGTCCTGAAGCGCTTGGCTCCGGAGCAACTGGTTCAGTGCCTGAAAAACCCGGCCGCCTTCACACCGGTGGAGTTGCTGGTGTCTCCTGCCGAGGAGAATCCCGCCCAGCGCGCACTGACGCAGGCGGCCATGGCGCTGGGGGAACTGGGGCCGGCCGCCGCCTTCGCGTTGCCGGCGCTTCGCGAGGCCCTGGAGGTGCCGGACAAACAGTGGCTTCGCCTGACCCTGGACGAATCCATCCGCGCCATTGATCCGAATGCGCCCCCGGCGGTTTTCAAAGGCGAGGCCATCTGGCCGATGAACAAGGCGTTGATCGAAGCGCGCGACCTGGCCGAGCGGGCAGGCCGACCGGATCGCGCCCGTCTGGCCAATGATACGTCTGTGCGGATGGAGCTGAATCATGGCATGACCCGTCGTGAACTGCTGGCCATCGGCGCCGAATTGGAGTCGGCCGATCCAGAATTGCACGCGGTGTACATGCAGTCGCTGTGGCAGGCGAACCCGGGTCTGAGAGGCACCCCGTAGCGGGAGCCCTCCGCCCTGGGACTGAACCGCAAGGAGCGGAACGTGCGGAAAACAACTCCGAAACCGGTGGGGCGAGGCTCCGCCCGAGCCGTACGCATCGCGGCGACTTGAGGTGGTGGCGACGCCACACGCCCACGGCTTACCCGGAGGTTCGCCCCACCGGGTGGCGTCTTCACTTCATCACTCAACGTTCAACCTTTCCAAAGGGGGTAGGTGCCGACGTGAGGAGGAAACGTTCCCCGGGCCATGGAGATTCCGACGCGTTGGGCGAGAGCCGACCAGGGCGGGGGAGGAAGTCAGACCCTCGTGACCTCGTCTCCCGCGGCCTTCATTTCACCACTCAGCGTTCATCGTTCCTCCTTCAGCAACGTGTGCTCCGAACAGTCCGTCAGCCCTGCCTTGGATCCGTTCCTTACATTCCATGCGCTTCCAGCGGCTTCCGTTTCCTGAGGGATCCTTCCTCGGCGCCATGCGCCAGTGGCTTTCCCTCCTCGCCGGATGGCTGCTGATCCTGGGCTGGCTCTGGCGCGATAGCCTTCGCCCGGGCTGGCTCGCCTTCTGCAATGACGCTCCGTATGGGCTGATGGCGGCCTTTGCCGGGGACCGTTGGGATCACCTGTGGCAGGGAAGCTGGTCGCCGCTGGTCTGGCTGGGCGGTCCGGCGCTGCCGCTGCAACTGTCGGTCACCCACGGACTCTACCTGCTCGGGGGTCCGGTGGCCTTTGGGAAGTTCGCTGCACCCCTGTCCTTGCTGATGCTTGCCACCGCTGGATTCGTGTTTGGTCGTGCTCTGGCGTTCCCGCGCTGGGTGAGTTTCCTGATGAGCCTGGCCCTTGGCCTGAACACCAATCTGCTCTCCCATGCGGCCTGGGGCCTGGGCTCGCGACCGCTGGCCGTGGCGGCAACCCTGATGGCCCTGGCAGCGCTGGTGCCGTCGTCTCGCGGGCGATCCTGGTTGAGAACGCTGTGGGCCGGCGGCCTGACGGGGTTGGCCGTGGTGGAGGGTGCGGACGTGGGCGCGCTCCTGAGCCTGGTGGTTGCCGCATTTTGCCTGATGCGGGGACTTCTCGACTGTCAACGGCCGCTGCACCGTCGCGCGCTCCGCGCCGTGATTCGTCTTGCCGCGGTGGCCGGGGCGGCGGCCCTGGTGGCGAGCCATGCCCTGGTGGCCCTGGTGGGCACCCAGGTCCGCGGAGTCGCGGTGCTGTCGGAGACTCCGGACGCCCAGGCGGCGCGCTGGACCCACGCAACCGCCTGGAGCTTTCCCAAGCTGGAGGTGCTGCGCTTCGTCGTGCCGGGATTGATGGGTTATCGGCCGGACACCCCGGACGGCGGCGCCTACTGGGGCTGTGTCGGCTGGGATGGCACTCCTGCCACCCGCTCCAACGGAGGCGGGGAGGGCATGGGCATCCTGGTGTTGCTGTTGGCGGGATGGGCGGTGCTTCGCGCGGCGGTCCCTGGGACGAAGCCCGTGTGCTCCGTGGAGGAGCGGGTTTGGGTCTCGTTTTGGGCGGGGCTCACGATGGTCGCCCTGCTGCTGGCCTTTGGACGCTTCGCCCCGTTCTACCAGTGGTTCTACGCGCTGCCGGGTGCCGACACGATGCGGATGCCGATGAAGTTCCTGCACCTGGTGCATCTGGGAATGGCGATCCTGGCCGGCTACGGTCTGACCGGCATGGCGCGGGCGTGCTCCGGGACACCGCGTGGCGGGTGGCGGACGGGCCGGGGTCGGGCGGGGAACAGGCCGCTGAGCGATGCGGTTCGCTCAGGGCTGCCCTGGGTGATGGCCGGCAGTCTCGTCCTGCTGGTCGTTGCCGGTCTGTTGGCGCAGGCCGTTCTCCACCCCTTCGTGGCCGGACATCTGCTAAACACCGGGGTCACTTTGGCGGAGGCCGGCGCCGCTGCGGACTTCAGCATCCGCGAGGTGCGCTGGTCGGCCGGTCTGGCCTGCCTCTCGGTGGTGGCCCTTGGGGTGTGGCGGCGTTCCGGCGGATTCCCGGCCGTGAGCCGTTCCATTCCCTGGGTGCTGGGTGGCCTGCTGGTGCTGGATCTCGGACGTTCCGCCTCCTGGTTCATCGTCCACTACGATGCGGCACGGCGGTACCAGGGAAATGACGTCCTTCGGGAACTGGCGGCCGCCCCCTGGACCGGCCGGGTGACCGCCCGGTGGTTTCCGGACGGACGGGAGACGCTTGTCCCGTCCGGCGACCGGGGCTGGCACTCCCTGCAAAACCAGTGGATGGAGGAACAGTTTCCGTTTCTGGGGATCCAGACACTCGACATCTGGCAGATGCCCCGCATGCCGGCACTGGATGCCCAATTCCTGGACGCCTTCCGACCGAAGACCGTCGGTGACCTCTGGCGCCTTGGTCGGCTGTGGCAGTTGACCAATGTCCGGAAGGTTCTCGCGCCTGCCGGTGCGGTGGACGAGTTGAACCGCAGCCTGGATCCGGCGAACCGTGGGTTTCGGGAGTTGCTGTCATTCGCGGTGGTTCCGCGGGACCCGGAGCGGGGCGTGGTGCGCCATCCAGATGACCTGACCGTCGCCACGACTCCCGGAGGTCCGCTGGCAGTGTATTCCCTGGAGAGCAGTCTGCCGCGAGTCGGCTGGTTTTCGTGCTGGGAGGTTCCCGGCGATGAGGCTCGGATGCTGGCGCGGCTCCGGGATCCGGCCTGGGACGCGTCCCGCTGTGTGCTGCTCTCGACCGATCCGGGTAGGCTGCCGCCATCCGCGGGCTCCATTGGCGATGCCGCGACCCGCACGGCGACGACCGAAATCCTGGAATGGACGCCGCGCCGCATCCGTGTCCGGACCGACGCGTCCTCTCCAGGAATCCTCCTGCTCAACGAACGTTGGGATCCGGTATGGCAGGTCCATGTGGATGCCTCACCCGAGGTGCTCCTCCGCGCCAATCACCTGATGCGGGCGGTGCAGGTGCCGGCCGGCCGTCACGAAGTCGTGTTTGCCTACCGTCCAAGGATGTATCCCCTCGCCATCTCCGGAGCGACCTGGATCGTCCTTCTGGGGCTGATCGTGATCCGAATACGGCCGGTGGCATCAGCGTGGCGTGTGTGGGCCGTGGGCGACCGATCGGCGAGTCGCCCCGCGCCCGCTGCGCGGTCCGTCCCGGCGCGCAGCGGGGGGCTGCCAGTTCAGGGTTTGTGCAGTCGAAAGAACCGGAGCGGCTGGTCGGCGGGCGTGATGAAGATGTTGCCTTCCGGCGCCGGATCGACCGGCTTCCAATCGGGCGCGGTCCCCAGGGTCGTGGCGAACTGCAATTGAAAGCCGGCCGCCTCTGCCGTCCAGGAGAGCTTCGCCTGCCCGTCCTCCGTTTTCTCCACGCGGAGGGGCACATCGCCTGGCACGATGACCACCCCCAGGATGCCGCCCGTGACGGTGAATGGACCGCCGCGGGAAGTGCCTGTGGCGGGCTGTCCCAGCGCCCCCTCCACTTGAAAGCCGCCGCCGCCGGCCCTCACGGAGCTCCCCGTGGTGGTGCCGATCAATTGGAATGTTCCGCCCCGCAGCGGTTCGGCATCGGCGGATTGGAGGAGCCAGACGGCCGCCAGCGCCAGCGTCCGGAGGGCCGGCCGGGATGGGGATGTCGCAAGGGATCTCACGGTGTGGAGGGCTGGGTGATGGGGGCCACGGGTGTCGAAGCCTCCAGGGAACGCCGCAGGAGTTGCTTGAGTTCTGACAGATCGGATTCCAGCCGGGCAATCCGCGAGGCCTGGGAGCGCACCGTCTCCTCCAGCTTCCGGTTCAGGCCCTGAATTGCGGCCAGCGCGACTCCGTCGGCATCCACCATGGCGATGTGCCGGTCATCCTCGCCGAGGCCGAACGCACTCTGGAAATCCTGGGCCATGGGGCCGAGATGACGGCTTGAGGGGTCGGCCTTGTAACTCCACCGGGCGAGTGGCAGTGCGACCAACTTCTCGAGAATGTCCCGGGAATCCACCGGCGAGAACTGCTCCTTCTGATTCCAATCCGAGCTGCTGACGAAGGTGCCGTTCACCCGCAGTCCGGAATCGTTCAGCCGCATCAGGGTGGAACCGCCGGTTCCCGGTTGGTTGATGTCGTCGGTGTGCGCCCCTCCCTTGTACCAGCAGAACTGCTGGTCGGTGCGGAAGTACAGGGTGAAGTCCTGGACGCCGATGCCGTACCCGGTATCCCAAAGGTTCAGCATTTGACGGGTGGTGCTTCCGAAGAAGAGTTCCGTCTGGGGGCTGAGATGCGCCCCCCCCTGGGCGCGGATGTTGAAGGAATCGGTGGCCGCGGAGGCAAAGCTGGCATTCTGGCTGTCGGCCCACACGAAGGAACCGTGGTGGTTGACCCGCGTCCGGCGGCCTGCGGCAAACGAAAACCCCGCATTGTTGGCGATGAGGTTGTTGGTGCCGCCGGCGATGACGGCGCCCGGCGAGTTGGTGCCGATGCGGTTGTTGTCCCCGCCCAGGATGATGGACCAGCTGCTGCCCCGACCGGAGCCGATTTCGTTGTCGGACCCGCCAACGAGGACCGGGGCGATCTGGCGATTCAGCGGATCCGGTGTTCCCCGGATGTCATTGCGGAATCCGCCGACCATCAGGGCGCCATCCGCGTTGTTCCCGATCCGGTTCTCGGCGCCGCCGACCACCAGGGAGATGACCGAGTTGGTTCCGATCTGGTTGTCGCGTCCTCCGGCGATCAGGCCGAAGTCATTGTCCGACCGGATCTCGTTGCGTGCCCCGCCACCAATGAAGGCACCCCGCTGCAACGGTCCCACCCCATTGCCGTTGCCGCCGCCGATGGTGGAGTCGTGGGCATCGGTGCCGATGGTATTGGCGCGCCCCCCAAGGATGGCGGCGTTGGTGGAGGACGAGGCGATGGTGTTCAGGGACCCGGCAACGATGCGGAATCCGGAAGGCACCGCCTCGTATCGCATGACCGGCAGGTTGTTGGCCCGGATGGAAAAGGGGACGGCATCAGTGGTTCCCAGGAAGTTGTTGGAGGAGGTGCGATCGTTCCCGGTCCGGCTCCAGGCATCCGCAGACCCCGGAGCGCCCTCGGGCCCCGGCTCACCCTGCTTGCCACGCTCCCCCGATTCTCCCGGGGGGCCGATGGGACCCGCGGGCCCCACGGGTCCGGCGGGCCCTGCCTCCCCCTTCGGGCCCGCCGGCGTCATGGCAAACAGTGCGTACGGCGTGGCCGTGATCGCATGTCGTGGAGTCAGCGGGGTGAACGGACCCGAGCCGGAGGTTCTGACTGCAAGCTCCAGAAAGCGGCTGTCTCCCTGGAAGGCGTCCAATCCGAAGTCGAACTGGGTGCTGAAGTGGCCATCCACGACTTCAACGGCGAGGTTGGTGTTGAGGATTCCCCCGAGAGGGAGGCCATCTGCAGTGCTGCTGAACAGCGCGGCCCGGATGTCGTACCGACCGTTGGCGGGGGCGCCGTCCTGCTGCAGTCGTCCCTGGAAGGTGAAGGGGGCGGCGGGATCGGCAGCCCAGGCGGGGATCGAAAGAAGGCCGAGCACACACATGAGGAGAAGGACGGGGTGCATGGGGGACTTCTTGATTCATTTGAGACGATCCCTCAAGCCGGCAAAGTGACCGGATTTCCCGGAAGAGTTCCGGAGCCCTGCTCCACCGCCGGCCGGCGGCTTGCGACGCGGTTTGCAGCGATCCCGCCGTGACCCGGTTCAGCCGCGGGCAATGCGGCTGTCGAGCTGGAAGAGCTGGCCGGAGACGTTGCGCATGGCGGCGAGGTGGACGACGAAGCGGGCGACTTCGTCGAATTCGTTGATGCGCCCGAGGGCGTTGTCGGCGGCGTGGCGGGCAAGATCCGCCGCGGTGACCGGACCGAGCAGCGCGGTGGGCAGGTAGCCGGGGGACACGGCGTTGACGCGGATGTTGTCTGGTCCGGTCTCCCGGGCCAGGGATTGGGTCAGGCCCATGAGGGCGGCCTTGGCGGCGGAATAGTTGGCAGCGCCGGCGCGTCCGACGCGTCCGCTGAAGCTGGCCAGGTGGATGATGTGTCCACCTCCCTGGCGGATCATCGCCGGCAGGATCGCGCGGGCACCCAGGAAGGCGCCCTTGAGGTGCACGTCCACCACCGACTGCCAGTCGGCAACGGCCATCCGGGGCAGGACGTGGTCCCGGGCGTTGCCTGCGTTGTGAATCCAGACATCAAGGCGTCCCCAACGTTCCAATACGGCGGATACTGCGGCGGTCACCGACCCGGGCTCGGTCACGTCGAGAGGGACCGGAAATACCCCGGATCCGGTCGCGGCGGGTCGGGTGCGATGCCATCCGGCCGCCACGGACCATCCCGCCGCGTCGAAGGCCTGCACCAGTGCCGAACCGATGCCGCCGGCGGCCCCGCTGATCAGCACGACCTGGGGACCACCGGCGTTCATGGAGCGCGTTCCGCGTCCGCGCCCCGGGGCAGTCGCAACACGTCCCCGTTGAGGATCATTGCCGATACCGGGCCTTCATGCGCCACCACGGCCTGGGCGGCTTCGCCGGGGGCGCCTCGGAAGGGAATGGCGATGAGATCGGCGGCGGCCCCCTCAGACACGGTGCCGATCTGCCCCTCCAATCCCAAGGCCCGGGCGCCGTGGACGGTGGCGTATTTCAGGGCGGTCGCGGCGTCCAGGGTGGCATCCAGGGCCATCATCTCACGCAGTTCGGCGAGCAGGGACAACTGGGGCAGGGCGCCGCGGTGGGGCAGGGTGGAGGCGAGGCTGTCGGTGCCCACGCACACGGTCACCCCGGCCTCCTCCAGTTCGCAGCGCGGGAAGCGACGGTGTCCGAAATAGGAGTGGCTCTTCGGACAATGCACCACATGGGCGCCGGCCCGGGCCAGGCGCGCGGCGTCGCCGTGCCAGAGGTAGTTGACGTGCACCGCGAGGTGGCGCGGGCCGAGCAGGCCGCAGCGCTCCAGGTGCTGGACCGGAGAGCCCAGGCCGCAGTCGTCCATCGGCCGCTGGGGCTCCAGCCAGTCGTACATTGCGCCCCGCCGGTACATGAACATCTCGAACTCCGCCTCCGACTCCGCGACATGGGTGGTGGTGCGCCACCCCTCGGCGGCGGCGGCTTCCGCGGTGAGCCGCAGCAGCACCGGCGTGGTGGAGTAGGGGGCGTGGGGTGACAGGCCGAAGCCGCCGGGCCCGGCGTCCAGTCCGGCGATGGCACGGCGGGCGTCGTGGAGGATGCCGGCGGGGTTGCGTCCGCTCCGGACGCCGGTCATTTCCAGGAAGGAGTGGACGCGCAGCGGCGTGGCGCTCCGGCAGTCGGCCAGGAGTTCCGGAACACTCTCGATGTTGGCGACCGTGGTGACACCGCCTGCGAGCAACTGCGCGGCGCCCGCCAGCCAGGAGGTGGCGAAGTCGGAAAAGGTCCATTCGCCCTTGGCGGCGAGGATGGACTTGATCCAGTCGGGAAAGCTCCGGGGTGGACGGAGGCGCCCTGCCAGGTGCGTGTAGTCCAGGTGGCAATGGGCGTTGACCAGGCCGGGCAGCAGGACGGCGTCGCCCAGATCGGTCACCTGTCCCGAGGCCTCCCTCCGCAGGTCACACCACCGCCCGACTGCCGCAATGCACCCCTGGGAAACCAGAACCGCGCCGTCCTCAACGGGCGGCGCGGTCACCGGATAAACGATTCGGGCCCTGAGGAGCACGTCGGCGTCAGAGCGTGGCGGACCGGACCTTCTCCTTCAGGCGGGCGGCGACCTTGTGCTTCTTGGCCTTGGCCCGGCTGTGCTTGGCGCGCACCTGCTGCTCCAGCTTCTTGACGGTGAGGTCCACCGCGGCATACAGGTCGGCCTCGCGGTCCTCGGCGAACAGGTCGTTGCCGCGGATGCCGAGGCGGATCGAGCACTTGTAGGTCTTGTCGGGGGACTTTCCGGTGTGGTCCTTCTCCAGGCAGACCCGGGCGTCAATCAGCCAGCGGTCAATGTGTTCCAGCTTCTCGATGCGGGCGAGCACGTGCTGCTCCAGCGCCTCGGTCAGCGTCACGTTATGAGTGGTCAGGATGAACTTCATGACAGGAAGGGAAGCTTGACGCCTCCGGCGGAAGATTCAATTCCGCGTTCAGTGTCGGGCTCTGCAGGGGTGCCTCAGGTGGTTGTCGGCGGTATGGCGGTGTTTCCACCCGGAGAGGGCTCACACGAAGGGCACGGAGGGCGCAACGGAAACCGATCCAGGGCCCAAGGGGATTTCTTCGCATCGGAAAGGGCTCCCCGCCGCCTTGGTGTGAGCCTCTTTCGCACCGGGGACACCCCCAGCCGGCCCCACCACCGACAATCCGGGGATGCACTGGCTCTGCAGCGCTGCGGGGTGCGTTCCGTCCAGGGATCGCAGGTCCAGCCGCGCCCGATGAGACGGCGGGTTCAACGGAATGTCCCTCCACGAGGTGAGGCGCCAGGTGAGTCGCGGCCAGGCTTGCCCGGCACGCGTCGCCCGGTACGATGACTGCGAACCATCTTCCTGCGACACCATGAATCCCCTTCGCTTTCCTTCCGACTCCGGCGGTCTGGTGACCGGTACCTTCAACTGCTCCAACAACTTCATCCCGAACGGCGCCTCGGAGAAGGCCCTGATCCTCGGCCCCGATGGGGCGCCCCTGAGCAAGGCCACCGGCCGGGTCGAGGTCCTGGCGGCGGACGGTACCGTCCTCAGCACCGTTCAGGATGGGGCGGGGAATGCCCTGGGTGCCGATGGCCTGTTCTTCCTGGGGGTCATGAGCGTGCCGGGCGCCACCTTGGGGGGCGCGGGGCGGGTGACCTTGCGGGCCTGGGATTCCGCGAGCGGGGCCACGTTTTCCGAAGCCACGGTGAAGGGCCAGACCAGCATCAATCTGCCCAGCCTGGACGGTGGCATCAAGCCTCCGGACAACCTGTCAGACTCCGATTTTCGCGGGCTTCGTCTGTCCGGCGGCATCGGCTGACCGGCGGGCAACCGCTCCCCGCACGGAGGACACCCGGGTGCCCTCCCGCCCGACGCTGCCCCCCTGGGTTCTTCCCGAGCCTTTCAGCCGTTCCGGAGTGGACCCGGCCGCACCTGCGGCCCGGATGTGGTCGTTTCCTGGAGCCACGCCCCGAGAAATGTCTCCTCTTGGAACGTGTTTTGCTGTTGGATTTTCTCAACCTTCAGAATCACCTTTCGAAAACGACTATTCAGGAAACGATATGAATCGCGAACGTTTGTTGGGGGCGCTGGCCCTGGCTGTGGCTTCCTGCACTGGTGGCCCGCTCGCCGCGGAGGATCTCACCACCCTGCCGTGGCGGGTGACCGCCTCGGATGTGGCCGGACGGCCCTGGAGCAGCTCCGTGCTGGTGTTCACCCAGCAGGTGCCCAATGACCAGGGTTTCAATGTGGAGGGCTACTTCGACTGGTTCCTGAATGGGGTGTCCCAGGGGCGCGAACTCATCCGCGGGACGCTTTCCGAGTCCGGTGCCCTGGACATTGCCGGCTATGAGCTGATTGATCCGGGTTCCATCCTGCTGGATGTGTACCGGGCCCGGGTGAGTTCGACCGGCACTGAGATCGTGAACGGCACGTTTGGAGTGCCCGAAGGCATTGCCGGGGTCTGGTCGGCCGTGCAGACCATCCCGATGACGGCCCGGTTCCTCTCGCCCACCGAGCTGGAGCTCTGCTGGGAAACCCAGGCCACCGCCTCGTACCGCCTGGAAACCCGGGCGGCTCTGGGCACCGGCGAATGGACCCCGGTGAACGAGGCGCCGACCGTCGGCAGCGGGGCTTCCAGTTGCCAGTCCGTTCCGGTCGTCGCGGAGGAGTCCGAACGCCTCTATCGCGTGGTGCTCGCTCCCGCCGCCGGCGCTCCCTGAGCGCCTCTCCCAGCACGCCAGGCGTGTGTGTTTCGCCGGCAGGAGTTCCCGTGTCGTTCTGGATAGTGTCGTGGACCCCGCGGCATCGGACCCGTCGCGTGAGCGGACGTCCGCGGTTTACGGCCGCACGGCCTGATACACCGTGGTGGCGATCAGTTCGGCACCGGTGGCGTTGGGATGGATCCCGTCGGGAAACATCGCGGCGTGGCCCGTGAGGGCATCGTTGATGTCAATCAACGGCACCCGGTCCCGGTCACAGGCGACCTCGGTGGCGTCAATCACCTCCTCCAACGTCTCGGCGGTGATGCCCCACTCGTCCTTGTACACCGGCGGGGGAAAGCAGGCCCAGAGCTTGGGACGCCCCTTCACCGCGCGCAGGGTGGCCACCAGGGAACGGTATTCCGTCTCAAATGCCTCCCGCCCCTTCCAGTTCTGCGGCTTGGTGTCGTTGGTGCCGAGCATCAGCAGGATCACCTCCGGTTGGAAGGCCTCCAGGGCCTGAAACTCGGGGGTGCCCACCCACGGCAGATCTCCATTGCGGGAGGCGGTGGCGCCGCTGCG
>JAFLEG010000338.1:4992-5659 GCA_017302195.1 Verrucomicrobiota bacterium | reverse complement strand
CGCCTCCGCCGCGAGGCGCTGGCGCTCGGCGGCGCGGGCGAAGGGGTAGTACACGGCCATGGCGATGCCGATGGACGCCACGCCCCATACCGCCGCCCGCCAGTCGCCGCCGGAGACCAGGTAGTGTCCGATGATCGGCGGGGTGGTCCAGGGCACGCTCACGAACGGACGCCGGATCAGGCCCCACTCCATCAGCAGGTAGCTGCCGGTGGTGAGGATCAGCGCGTTCAGGACGTACGGCGCCATGAAGATCGGATTCAGCACGATGGGGAATCCGAAGAAGATGGGCTCGTTGATGCCGAAGATCTGCGTGGGCAGGGAGAGACGGCTGACCTTGCGGAAACCCGGTTCCTTCGAGCGCAGCATCACCAGGGCCAGCGCGAGGGTCGCGCCGGTGCCGCCCACGTTCACGAAGCTGGTGAAGAAGCCGAGCGCCGTGATGTTGGGCAGCGGTTGTCCCTGCGCCGCGGCGGCGGCGTTCTCGGCCAGGTACTGGAGAAAGATCGGCGCCACAATGGCGTCCAGGGTGTTGTCGCCGTTGATGCCCACCGACCACAACAGGGCCACCAGGAAGGCGTACACCAGGATGCCGGGCAGGGTGTTCAGGGCGAACACCAGCGGTGAAAAGACCTTCTGCAGGCCGGCGTTGAGGTCCACGCCCAGCACG
>JAFLEG010000338.1:0-4982 GCA_017302195.1 Verrucomicrobiota bacterium | reverse complement strand
AGGCGACCACCAGAAACACCAGCGGCGTGAGGGAGAGGAAGGATTCGTATACCACCTCGGGCACGTTCTTCGGCAGCCGGATGACCCAGTTGCTGTCGGTGAACCATTTCTGGACCCGCACGGTGATCAGGGCCACGAGGATGGCGCTGAACAGGCCCTGGGAGCCGAGTCCGTCCATGCGCAGGGTCTGCTCCTTGGCATCGAGCTGGATCATCAGGAATACCAGGGTGGCCATGGAGGCGCTGACCACGGCTTCCTGACGCCATTGCTTGCCCAGGTCGTAGGCTACCGCGAAGCAGGCAAACACCGCGAGCAGGCCGAAGGTGGCGGTGACCGGGATCTGCAGCAGCGGCAGCCAGGCGGCGATGCGTTCCTCCCAGTGCGGCAGGGGGAGGAACGACACCACCATGAACAGCCCCCCAATGATGGTGAGCGGGACGACGGAAACCATCCCGGCGCGCACGGCCGACAGGTACGGGTTGTCGCCGAGGGCGGTCAGGGCCGGCACCACCCGTCCGTTGAGAAAGCCAAGCGTCGCGTGCTTCATGGGGAGGTGAAGGAACGTCCGAAGTACACGCAGCCGGTGGGGCCGTCGCCCACGCGGACCAGTTCCCGGAAGCCGAGGGCGCGGTAGAATCCCATGGCCCGCGGATTGGCCTGGAACACGCCGAGATGCGCGCCCGGCGAGCCGCGGCGATGCAGGCGCTCCTGCACCTCGGTCATCAGGCGTCGTCCGAAGCCCCGTCCCTGCGCCCGCTCCAGCAGGTCAATGTGCAGGTGCGAGGGGAACTGGTCGTAGGGTTCCGGACAGTAGTAATCGGGCTGGTGGTACCAGGCATACACCTGCTGCACGCGAGTCCAGGTTTCGGGATCCCCTGCCGGCATGGGGTACTGTTCGCACAGCCGGGGCCGCCATTCGGAGTCGTAGCGCTGGTAGAAGGTCCGTGAATCGAAGGCGCCGAGCGCGTACCCGCAGAGGCCGTCGTCGTCCTCCAGGATCAGGCTGAACTCCGGTTCCAGGGTGAGGTACGGGCCCACGAAGACACGTCCGAGTGCGTCCGGATCCTCCCGGTAGAACGGCTCCCCGTCGGCGCCGAAGTTGCCGGTCTTCAGGCAGACGTGGTAGGCGCCGGACTCGTCGCCCGGACGCGCATCGCGCATGCGGAGGCCGTTCACGGGTTGGGCCCTTTCCTGCAGGCCGGCTCGGATTCCGCGGTAAACGTGCCGTCGGACTCCGCCCGCAGCAGGCGTTGGAGTGAGGCGACCATGCCGCCCCGGTAGGTGAGCGGCTGATGGAAATCGGACTGGAACCGCGTGCCGGCCAGCCCGGGGTCGGCCTGATGCCGCAGGTAGCGGCCGAGCAGATCGAGTTCTTCGCGCAGTTCCCAGAGACGACGGCTGAGCGCGTGGAACAGGGGGCGGTTTCGCAACTCGGTCATCCGCACGCAGGCCTCCTGGAGCCGCGCCGCGAGGGCTCCCACCTGGGCGGCCTCCTGGCCCCAGGCAGACGGCGGGCGCGACAGCAGATCGCCCAGTTGTTGCCGCCACTGCACCACCTCCGGCCCCTCCTCGTAGGGCAGGTAGTAGCAGTCCATCAACAGCGTCAGATCCGCGAGGGAAATGGTCTGCAGGGCGCCATCGAACTTCGGATGCCACTCGGTCAGCGCCTGCAGGTAGGCGTCACGCGGACGCCATGCGCCGTCGTTCGCCAGCCAGAGCGCCAGTGTCCGAAGGGGAACGAAGTTGAGCGGGAACTCGGTGTTGGGATTCAGCAGCACGCCGCCCACGCCGGAGCGCAGTTCGGGCGGACGCCCGGAGAATGGGCCGGCGAAGAACCGGTGTCCGTCATAGTCATTGGCCTGGAGATTATCCCAGATCACCGGCGGACGGCGCAGGATGCCGGTGAGTTCCTCCACATGCGCAACCGTGATCTCCCGGGAGATGATCTCGGGTCCCGTCCAGAACACCCCGATCTCGGGATCCAGTTCCCGTCCCACGGTGGCGAGATAGTCCGCGCCGCCGAGGTGCCGCGAGGCCATGCGTCCGCAGTACGGTGTGGGGCAGAAGAGAAACCGGGCGCCGGGGTCCTGTCCGCGCATCCAGAGGAACAGCTCATTGGTCACCGCGCATTGGGCCGACGCAAACGAGCCCCAGCGTTCCCGGTCGCCGGGAGCCATCCGGTCGGGAATGTCGTCGAAGAGCAGGCAGAAGTGCCGGCAGCCGAGGGACCGCAGTTGCGCCAGCCGTGCGCGCAGGGCCTCGCGATCGGCGGGATCCGAGTAGCGCAGGTCCAGTCCCGGACCGAGGGCGTAGAAGAATTCCAGTCCATGGCCCCGGCATTCGGCCACCAGATCCCGCAGCGGTCCGAGGTCGGCCTCCGGATACGGCTCCCGCCACAGCGCGCGGTGATGCAGGTCGTCCTTGGGTCCGTACACGTAGGTGTTCAGTCCCCAGGCGGACATCATGGCAAACAGCTCCCGGCGTTCCCCGCGATGCCAGGGAGGGCCGTAGAAACCCTCGATCACCCCCGAAAGAAACGTGGTACCCATGCGGAACGCGGCTGGACGCTACCGGCACGGTCCCGAGGGACGCAATCTTCCGCGAGATCCCGCGGTGGCCGACGACGTGAGGAGACGCTGACTTTCCCAACACATGAGAGTTCCCACGTCCCAGGCGACGGCCGAACGCAGGGGGAAGTTTTCAGTTTCAAGTGTTCCGTGTGAAGTGATCAGGAAGACAGAAAGCCCATTCCAGTCCTTGGTAGGGCCGTGTTCCACGGCGGCCCCATATGGATCCGCTACGCCCGTGGACACATGACGGGGAACGCGGGAAGCCCCTGCGCGCAGCTCTTCCCCCGATCCCCGCAGCGACTTCACACGCGCAGCGGAGAAGGTCACGGACGTGCAGGAGCCCGACCCGATCCCGGCCATGGCCCGCGCTTGGGCGCTCCCCTCTTCCGGCTTTCCTCCCACCGCGGCTCTCCTACCCTGCCGTCCGGTTCATGATTCGCTCGTTCTCCTTCACCACCACCGGGCGGCTGCACTCTCGGGACATCGAGATGTTCCTCATGCCGACGCTCCTTGCGGACACCAACCTGTTCCTCTGGGTGGACATTGAGGCCGCGAGCGCGGAGGACGCACGGCGGATCCTGGAGGGCGTGTTCCACTTCCATCCGCTGTCCGTGGAGGACTGCCTGGGCGAGAGTCCCTCGCCCAAGGTGGAGAGCTACGAGCCCAAGGAGGACGACAAGTTCGCGCCCTACCTGTTCATGGTCATCCATGCCGTGGACTTCAACCTGCAGAACGGGCTGTTTGACACCCGGGAGCTGAACTTCTTCCTCGGGCGCAACTTCCTGGTGACCTACCACACGGTGCCGCTGCGGTGCATTCAGGAGACCGAGGACCGCTGCCTGCGCAGCACGGTTCATGTGGCCCGGGCGCCGGACCGCGTCGCACACGCGCTGCTGGACTCGCTGGTGGACAACTACAAGCCCGCGCTCGAGCAGCTCAGCCTCCAGATCTCGGAACTGGAGGACAGCGTGCTCCGGCGTCCGGAGCCCGGCACCATCGAGACCATCCTCCGCCTGAAGAAGGAGATCATCCATCTCAAGCAGATCATCGGGCCCCAGCGCGAGGTCATGGCGCGGTTTGCCCGCGGCGAGTTCAAGCTGGTGCGGGCGCACCTGGTTCCCTACTACCGCAACGTCTATGACGGGCTCTTCCACATCAGCGAGCTCGCCCAGAACTACGCCGATTCGCTGTCCAACATCCTGCAGATCTACCTGAACATCTCCGCCAACCAGACCAGCGAGGTGGTGAAGCTGCTCACCATGATCACGGTGATCACCACGCCGCTGATGATCGTGGGCACCTGGTACGGCATGAACTTCGAGCCCAGCATGCCCGAGCTGAAGTGGCGGTACGGCTATCTGTACGCCATCCTCATCACGCTCGTCAGCACGGTGCTGACCTTCCTGTATTTCCGCCGCAAGAAATGGCTCTGAAGCGCGCCACCCGGACCAAGTCCGGATTCCTGGACAAGGTCCTCGACCGCCTGCCCCGGCTGGACCCGGTGGGCGTGCATGCGGTGATGGAGCGGTTGGAGCGCGAGCGGGCGCTGCTGGGCACCCTCTTCAACACCATCGAGGACGGCATCGTGGTGCTCGACCGGTCCGGCAGGGTGTCCTACCTGAACCAGGCGGCGGCCCGGCTGCTCAGCGTGGCGGTGGACGGCGCCATCGGGGAGCCCGTGGGACGGATCTTCGGCGAGCTCGATCCCGCGGTGCTCCGTGCCGTGGGGGAGGGGCGCGTGGTGCGGCGTGAGGTGGAGCTGCAGTTCCCCAAGCCGCGCCTGCTGCGTCTGTTTGCCGCCCCCATCGAGGACAATCCCGACGCCGGCCTCGCGCTGGTGCTTCACGACGCCACCGAGCACCGGCACCAGACACGCGAGGCGGTGGAGGCCGAGCGGGGGCATGCCCTGACCCTCCTCGCCGCCTCCGTCGCCCACGAGATCGGGAATCCGCTCAACGCGCTCCACATCCATCTCCAGCTCATGGAGCGCGAGGTGCGCCGGCTGCGCGGCGAGGCCGGCACCGCGGCGGACCGCCTTCAGAAGTATCTCGATGTGGCCAAGGGCGAGGTGAGCCGGCTGGACTACATCATCACGGACTTCCTGCGTGCGATGCGTCCCTCGGTGCCCCAGTTCCAGGACGCCTCGGTGAACGAGGTGGTCCAGGATGCCGCCGCATTGCTGGGTCCCGAGCTCGAGAACCGGGGGCTTCGGGTGGTGACCCGCCTGGGGCGCGGGCTTCCGGACGTGCGCATGGATCCCGCCCAGATCAAGCAGGCGCTGGTCAATCTGGTGAAGAACGCCATGCAGGCCATGACCCGCGGCGGCACGCTCACGCTGGCCACCGGACGCACCGCGGCCCAGGTGTGGATCTCGGTGTCCGACACCGGCGCCGGCATCGCGGCGGACCAGTT
>JAFLEG010000337.1 GCA_017302195.1 Verrucomicrobiota bacterium | reverse complement strand
GGCGGTGGCCTGGGATGGCCCGAGGGAGGGTTTCCCGAGGCGGTGCAGCGGGTGGTGCTGGGCGAGAAGCGTTTCAAGGAGGCACAGGCCGCCTTCCATGCCGGACGCGCCGGCAACCGGGCGCCGGCCGTGCCGGTGAAGAAGCTGCGGGAGGAGCTGACGGAGAAGCTCAAGCGCGACGCCACCGATGACGACCTCTACTCGCACCTCATGTATCCGCAGGTCTTCGCGGATTTCGCGCGCCACGAACGCGAGTTCAGCGATGTGAGCGTGCTGCCCACGACGGCCTTCTTCTACGGCCTCCGCCCGGGCGAGGAGATCAGCGTGGCCATTGAGGCGGGCAAGACGCTGATCATCCGGCTGGTCAATGTCAGCGAGCCCGACAAGGACGGGCGGCGCACGGTGACCTATGAGCTGAACGGCATCACGCGCGAGGCCTACATCAACGACCGCCGGGTGGCGCCGCAGACCAAGGCCCGGGTGAAGGCCGACCTGGCGGATCCGCTCCAGGTGGGCGCCCCCATTCCTGGTCTGATCGCCAGCATCGCGGTGTCCGTGGGCCAGAAGGTGTCCAAGGGCGACAAGCTGCTGATGATGGAGGCCATGAAGATGCAGACCACCGTCGCGGCGCCTGCGGACGGCGTCATCGCCGAGCTGCACTGCGCCCTCGGCGAGACCGTGGCCAGCAAGGACCTGCTGGTGCGGCTGCGGACCTGAGGCGCCTCAGGATGCCTCGGGCGGCGGGGGGAGATTCTCCAGGTCGGCCAGGTCCTTGGCGCGGCCGCTGGCCTGCTTGTTTTGCCGGAGGTCCTCGATTCCAATCAGGTGGACAGGGATCGAATCGTAGTCGGACTCAATCCGGCGAGACCACGCTGTCGCAAAGTCCCCTCCGGAGATGTGGTTGAGAACCTCGATCAGAAACGGACGGGCACCAAAGTGGGTGACAACCTCCGGATCCAGCAACTGTTCCCGGGTCAGCCCCGCCATCTCGTCGGCAAAAAATGACCGGATGGCCGCCAGGACCCGGTCTCCGTTCCCTGTCGTCGGGTTGATCCAAACATCCATGTCCGAAGTGACCCTTGGGTAGCCATGGAAGGACACGGCGTGTCCTCCAACCAGCAGGTATTCAGCCCCAGCGGCGTTGAGACACTCGAGGAACTCTCGGAAGTCGGGGGGCAGTCGGCGGGGGTCCATAGTTCAGCTCGCGGAGGTACTCCAGGTGCCAAAGCCGTTCCTCCGGGGTGCGCGAATGCCAATACGCCCGCTCCTTGGCGTCCGCTTCGGCAAAGCCCCGGGAGAAGGAGACGATGGGCGGGATGGCGCGCCTCTTCACGGGGCAAGTCTCCGTCCAACCGCAGGAAACTTCAATGCCCCGCGGCGGGGACTTCTCTTCGGTAGGGTGAGGTTCCCCCGAGCCGTACGCGTAGCCGCGAATGACGTGGTGGCGTCTCCACACGGGCACCGGGGAGCCTCGCCCTACCAGGGCGCTGCCTTCAACGCGTCACCGTGAAGGTATCGTCGAAACTCCGATCGCCAGCCTTGGGGCGCCGCTCCCGCGGCAGCCCGCCATTGTCGGCACCATCCTCGCCCACGCCATACACGACGAACCCGCGGTCCAGTCGGCGATAACTGAGCGGCCGGCCGGTAAAGGCATCGGTGGGAATCGAAGCCATGAATACCGGAACCAGGGCTTCCAGAGATTCGGGCAGGCTTCCTTCCCGCTGGCGGAATCGCTCAATAGCGCAGGCGGTCGCGCCGGCCCTGAGACGGGTCAGGTCACTGGCATGCTTTTCGGAAATGGTCCATCCGATGGGCAACGTTGTGGATGCCACTGGATGGAGACCGCGCGAGAGCTGTTTGCCAAGGCTGTCATTGATTTCACGCGCCGCCGCGACCCGCTGGTCCGAGGGAAGGCGCAGGGCGGCCAGCCATTCATCGTAGAGCCGTGTCCCAAGGCGCCGATCCCGATGATGAAGACCAAGGGTCCAATAGACGGAAAGTGCCGTCCCTTTTGTCCGGCCATACCAAGCATCCAGACCACGAGGCCTCTGACCCGTGATGTGCAGAAACTCGACCAATGTCCCCGCGATGGCCCGCTCGGGCGATGTGGTGGCTGCCGATGCCAGGAGCCGTTCCTGAAGGCGTAGCAGGTTCGTCGGGGAAAGCTCATGTTGGCTTAGAATGGACTCCGCTGCATTCAGGTTAATCCTCCGAATCGCTTCGGCGACCAAGTACGGCAATGCGTCCGGTTCTGCCTCGACTCTGTCCGCCAGATGCTGCGCCAGCAGAAGGGCCTTCACGGCCTGGTCCAGGCGGTTCTCCTCAGCGACGACCCGGGCCTCCAAGGCCAAGGACGATCCAGCATTTCGGACGGTGTCAGCCGACCGGGTGAGCACCGCCGATTTCATTTGAGCGAGGTTTCCCGGGAATCGGTACTTGGGCCGTTCCAGTGCCGCGTGCAATCGGACCAAGGCATTGGAGTTTTTTGTCAGGAATTCCCGCGCGGCATTCAGAGCATGGGGCGGCCACGGACTGTCGGCGGGTTCTGCACGGAACTTCCCCAAAACGGGAAGGTTGGTGTCGTTCTTGTCGAACTGGAAATCCGCCATGGTCTCGATTAGCGGCGTGGCCAGGTTCTCCTGGTCCGGCGGATGCACGTACCAGGCGTCGAGTTCAGCGGGCGTTGTTGGATACCCGGCCGCGCGCAGGCGGGCGATGCGGTCCTGCGTGTCTCCGGGACGGTTGAACAGCACAACCATCACGACGAGACCCGCCAAGCCGAGCAGCGTTGCGAGAGCAAGACGTCGGAAACGTCGTGGTCGTGGGGTGCTCATGACAACTCGTACGTTATTGCGCCACCCGAGCGATGTCATCCGGAACACGGGCACGTTTCGCCTCTCTTGGGGCTGGCGGTGAACCATCAGACCCGAGGATCTGGATTGGTGTTCGCTAGAGACTTCCAGCGGGTGGGGCGAAGCTTCAATGACCCGAGCGTGTGGCTGACCAGGTTCGCCTTGGCGGGTGGCGGGGATGCGCCTCTTGGGACTGCGGTGGCTTGCCACCGCTTTGGCGTGGATCGCGGACGATGCACCGGGAAGGGAAGGAAGGCCCTATTCGAGGTTGGCGCGCCGCGGCAAAGCGGCGTCTCCGCTGCGCTGCGCCGCCGCACTCCAAGGCCGGCGGCCACTTCTGGCCTGCGTGTCCTGGGCGAACTGACGTGGTGGCGTTTCCACACGGGCACGGCTCATCAGGAGATTCGCCCCACCAACGAATGGGGCGCATCCACAGGCTGATCGGATTACTTTTCGGTGGCCGGCACAACGCTCGGCGAGTTCACCGGATTTCCTGCGGGGTCTATGATCGTCGGAGTGATGAAGATCAGCAGGCGCCCACCACTCGTTCCCGGATCCGCCGCCCCGGCAGGGGTGTCGCCCATGAGCACGACGGTGTCTCCGTCGGGCACCTCAATGGAAGCCACCCACTGCGAGGTGAATGGGGATGGTGTCGTCGCACTAGGATTTGAACCACCGTCCAGGCGCCTAATGTTGGCAACCACGGTGAGGCTGATCGAGAGATTGTCGGGACGTACGTAGGGAATGATGTTCAGTTCCAGGCCGGCTGAGACCTGGTTGGTCCGTCCGGTGCCGGGATTCACCACGGGGAGAAACTCGTCCGTAACGGCGATCTGGGCCTGCCGTCCGCTGAGGGTGGTGATTTTCGGCGCTGCCGTCACGGTGGTCCCGGTGCGCGCTTCCAGCCGATCCATCACCGAGCGGAACTGGACGTCGGTCATGACTCCGGTCAGTGAGGGTTTGGAGAATTCCGGTCCTCCCCCAACACCGCCGTTTCCCGGCGATCCGGCAGAGGTGTTGATCTCAATCTGATCGGACACCAGGACCAAGCCCTCGACGGCCTCGGGATTTACCTCAATGAACGTCGCCTCCACCTGGACCTGCGGCGGGGCGACGTTCAACATCTGGATCGCCGTTTCGATCACATCCAGGTCCGCCAGGGTGGCCCGTACGAAAAGGATGCCGCTGCGGTCGTTGAAGTAAACGGCCTTCTGATTCGCATTCGGATCGGCGGGGCCGGCTGCCGACGCGGCTGGCGACACGGTGGGTCTTGGGAAGTCCACTCCGGCGGCTGCGAAGAACTCCCGGATCGATTGCTGGAGTGTGCGGGCATCCGTCGAACCATTCTGGGGAGGGGTGGATGCCGATGAGCCGGTGATCGCCCGGAGGCCTTGCAGGAAGAGATTTGGGTCCACCCGAAAGGTGCGTGTGTACAGGTCGAGTTGTTGCGGTTGGCGCGAGAAGATTACTGCCGTTCCCTCCAAACGATACCGCAATGGTGTCTCGGACGACCGCACGATCCAGTCGAGCGCGTCAACAAGTCGGACATCGCGGACCGGTTCAGCCATCCGGATGCGTACCAGGTCGAGTGGCGCCGCGGTCTGGTCCGATGGCAGGGCAATTCCGGAGGCGGGATCCACCGAGGGAGTCGGCGGGGTGGATTCCTGGGCGACGATGAACGTCACGCCGTTGTCCACGAGGTCCCATGTCCGAGTCTGCTCTTCCAGGAACGTGAGAGCGTCGGCAAGCGAAACATCGTTGAACTCAATTTTGGGAAGTACCAGGGACTCCATCTTGGTTGTCAGACGACGCTGTTCGCTCGCCCGGGTATAGGAATCCCTGATGCCATTCCTCCACTCATCGGGTGACGAGAGGGTGTTGCTTCTGGAAGCCAGGTGTTTCTCCACTTCAAGCAACTGAAGAGCGATCCTCGTTGATGGAGATGCCGGCGATGCGATTTCGCCGGAGAGGTGGTCCTGCACGGGTGGGCCTTCGATTCTCCGGGCGAACGCCATCGGCAAGGCCAGCAAGGCGGCGAGGATCACGACCGTCCAGCCCGGCATTCCCAGTCCGGCGCGGCGGGGCAGGGGCGTCTGGAGCAGTCGCTCCACACGGGATCGCAGGCCACTCCGCGATTCGAGAATGCCCACGAAACCGAGGGCGAGGGCCGGACGGGCGGCGCAATGACGCGCCACTTCCAGCAATGCTGCCGGATAGCCGGCGGGATCCCCGTGGCGCGATACCATCACCTGCTCGTCCACCGCCTGTTCGCGCAGGGTGCGGATGCGCGCATTGGCCAGCCAGACCACCGGGTTCCACCACCACAGCACCTGGGCCACGGACTGGGGCAGGTTGAACCACAGGTCCCGGCGCCGGATGTGGACCAGCTCGTGCAGCAGGATGTCGCTGAGGGCCGAGGGCGAGAGGCTGCGGGCCAGGGCAGACGGCAGCACCACCACCGGCTTCAGGAAGCCGCAGACGGCCGGGCTGTGATTCGCCAGGGTCAACCGCAGCTCCGGCAGCCGGGCCAGCCCGATGCGCTGCGCCGATTCCTGCAATTGATCCAGGAGTTCGGGCGATGCCGGCTCGGCGGATCTCAGGAGCCGGTACACCTCCCGATTGCGGCGGATCATCCATCCGCCCAGCGCCAGGGCGCCAGCGCCCCAGAGCAGAAGCAACCACCCTGAGGCGTGGATGCGGGGCGGGGGAGCGGAGCGGGCGGCCGGCTTCTCAAGGGATGCCGTCGGAATTTCGGTGGGGAGTGCTTCCGAAGGGACGGCCACCGGGATCGCGGTGGCCAGGCGCACCGGTTCAGCCAGCCAGGGCCCGAGCCAATAGCCGAT
>JAFLEG010000336.1 GCA_017302195.1 Verrucomicrobiota bacterium | reverse complement strand
GCAGGGCCTGAAGGCTGAACGCCGCGATCCAGGCACCGACCAGCGGGAGGCGTCCGGTAAAGAGTCCGTGGACGATCAGGCCGGAAGTCAGGATCACCAGCGGCAGCGCCCAGTCCCAGAGCCCGGTGATGTTCTCGGTGAAGTGGTAGGGCGGCGCGAAGCCGACATCGGGAAAGAGCAGGAGGGTGGCCGCGACGCCGAAGTTGGAGGGGTTGAAGATGTGCTGGGTGTGCCCGCCGCCCACCGGAGCGCGGATCAGGACCTTGGAGGTCATCGCCAGCACCACGGCAAAGACCACCGGCCAGAGCCGCTCGTTGGCGTACAGGAGCATTCCGCACGCAAACCCCGGGATCAGACATGCGGGGAGGAAGTTCAGGAAGTTGCCCGGACTTCCGGCAAACCGCACCGGACGGTCGTGGAACCGGGCATCCACCCACTCCAGGATCATGGAGACCCCGATGGCGGTGGTGATGGCGGCCACTGGCGTGGCCCACGACTGCTCAAAACCCAGCACGGTGTGCCCGACCACGTTCCACACGATCATCAGCGTGGTGAAATACCACAGGGCGAAGAGGCGCAGCCTTGGGTTGTTGTTCGGGTAGAACAACAGGGTGGTGTTGAACGGCGGGGCGCTCATCTGTCAATGAATCGCCAGCGAGGCGACCGCTGCCCCGGGGGGCGGGTTGGTCAACTGGATCGTATGCCAGCCGGGCACCAGGTCCTGGCGGCTTTCGCGCACCGCGCCCGTGCTGTCCCTCCACAGGAGATCCACCCGGACCGGATCCAGTCCCGAGCCGGCGCCCAGTCCAAAGTGCAGTTCCGGGCTCCGGCGTCCGGAGTGTCCGCTGCCGCCGTCCACCTGCGCCACCAACCGACGGCCGTCACGCCGGGTCACGGTGGCTGTCGCCCCGATGGCCGGCGATCCGCGGTCGCGCAGCAGGCGCAGTCCGAGGAAGGTGCCCGGCCGGGCGGCCTCGTTGTGGACCAACACCGAGGGACCCCACTGGTTGGCGCAGACAAAATCCAGACGCCCGTCTCCATCCACGTCGGCAATGGCCAGTCCGCGGCTGACCATCGGTTCGGCGAGTCCAAGGCGCGGGGCCACGTCGTAATACCGGCCGGCGCCCGCGCGGACGAAAAATGGATTGGCGTCCGATCCGCTCAGGTCGGTTCCCACCCGGAAGCTCGGCCAGAAACGCGGATTGTGCACGATCTGGTCATTGCTGGTGCCCAGCGCCTGCAGTTCCGGCCAGCGGTTGACCGCGCCCTTGATGAAGCCGCAGGCCTGGACGGCTTCCGGGATCCCGTCGTTGTCGAAATCCGCCAGCCGGGCATCCCAGGCAAAGCCGCTTCGGGACAGCCCCAGCGGCTCGCTGTTCTGGACGAACGGGGCCGCGCCTTGCGCCATGGCGCCGGGCTCGCCGGTGCTCTGCCAGACGAAATGGCTCTCGGTCAGCCCGAAGCGGGTGGCGATATTGCTGACGTAGATGTCGAGATGGCCGTCGCCGTTGATGTCGCCGAAATCGCAGCCCATGCCCTTGAAGGAATCACGCCCGAGCACGCAGGACTTGGGGGTGAACCAGCCGCGGCGTCCCTCGAGTTCCGCGAAGGCCAGCCGTCCCGGGGTGGAGCGGTTGTGCAGCAGTCGGTCGGGTCCAAAATCGTGGGCGAAGTAGATTTCCGGAAGCAGGTCGCCGTCCAGGTCCGCCGCGCCCAGTGCCACCGTCCAGCCGCGGGACACCTCCTCGCGGAAGGCATCAGGAACTTCGCGGTAGCGCACCGTGGGGTGGTCTCCGCCCGCGGCGTCCCGCCAGAGGAACACATGCTTGAAGCCGCCATTCAACGCCTTGGCCTTGCCCCGGTGCATCACCTCCACGCCGGTCGCCCCGGGATCCAGGATCCGGGCGCCGTCCTGAAAATAGTTGCCGATGAGCAGGTCCAGATGCCCGTCGCCATCCAGGTCCGCCTGGGTGGCGCAGTCCGTGTACCACCGCTCGCCGCCCTCCACGAGGTCCGCGACGGCAAAGGCTTCCTGTCCCCAGGGGCGTTCCGGAATCCTGAAATAGAGGAGTGGCGTGCGGCCCCAGAAATAGACCAGCAGGTCCAGATGCCCGTCCTCGTTGAAGTCGCCGATCACGGTTCCGGTGGGGGCCAGGGTGTTGGCGCCATGGCCTCCACGCGTCCAGGCGCTGGCGTCGAGGGCGAAGGCCCGATAGCGCTCCGGTCCCACGGGAGCCGGAAGGAGGGTGACCCGGTCGGTGCGTGGATCCACCAGCACGATGTCATTGGCCAGTCCATCTCCATCCAGATCCCCAACCGATGCGGCGGCGCCGACGGACGAGACCCATGCGGCGATCCGTTCCAGGCTGGGATGGACCGTCCGCACCGGGCGATGGGCCGGCGCTCCTGGCGCCTCCGCCAGGGGGATCTTCCGGAATTGAAAAGGGCGGGCGAGTTGGTCGAGTTCGGCGGGAGCGAGGATCGGCGGCCGGGCGGCCCAGTAGCCGGCGGTCGTCAGTGCGAGCGCAACCAGAACTGTGGCCCGGGGTCGCATGAGAGGGGGCGGTATTGGACCGGCGATGGGTTTCCGGCCGCAGGCGTCCGGGCCCGGACCCCGTTCAGGACGCCTTGCCGGCGGCCTGGACCTGTTTTTCGGACCAGGCCGGCATCACCGCAGGAGAGGTGCGCGGTTTGGGCCGGGCGAACAGCACCAACTGGAGGACCGCCCGGAACCGGGTGGCGATCAGCCGCGCCAGACGGGTGAGCTTGAAGTCCATGCAGTATCCCAGCGTGCTCAGGACGCGTCCGCTGTAGAGGTAGTCGGACGACTCCATGTTCCGCACGCCTGAGCCGTTGTTCCAGGTGTTGTAGAACTTGAAGACGGCGGCGACGGTGAGGGCGTCATAGATCGCCTCCTCGCTCCATCCGGCGTCCTTCAGCACGGCGACATCCGACTCCGTGACCCGCTCCGGATGGTCCGCGAGCTTGCCGACGTAGCGGAAAAGTGCCTTGTGGGCCTCGTCGAGTCGCGAGGTCTCGACGTCCCGGAGCACCTCCTCCACGAGCCCTTCATCCAGGTACTCCGCCGCCGCGGCGGCGTGGGCGTCGCAGCAGAAGGAACAGCGGTTCTTCCGGGAGAAGTAGGCGCCGAGCAGTTCGCGCAGGCCGGGTGACAGGGGCGACGGACCCCGCATGACCTCCTCGGTGAACCGCACCAGGTGATCCGTGCTGCGGCGCTTGAAGCGGAACAGGTGAAGGATTCCCGGGATGGCCTCCCCGTCATCGCGCAGCTTCTTGAACGCGAGCCGGGTCATCCCCTCTTCGGGGCGGGATTCGATCTCCTTGAGGAACATGTTGGACTTGGGTCAGGCCGGAAGGACCGCGAACCCGGCCGGATCACGTCGGCTGCGGACGTGGAGGGACGCGGGTGTCATGAGTGCGATCCGGAGTGGCTTTCGGGATTCCTATTCCGCAGCGGATCCTTTCTGGCAACGGCGTGGTGTCCGGCGACGGATTCCTGTGGGGAGCCGGCGGATTTCCGGGGCGAACCGGCGCCGGGCTGCGAGATCAAATCCAGGTGACCAGCCACAGCAGGAGGAAGAGTCCGGGGAGGGACACGACCCACCAGAGCATGGTTCCCGAGTCGAGCTGGCTGAGCAGCCAGAAGTAGAGGCCGCTGGCGGCCAACACCAGGCCTCCGGCCAGCCAGGGGTTCATGCGCAGTCCGGGAAAGAGCAGGAACAGGGCGAGGCGGTAGGCGGTGTAGAGTCCGCAGCAAACCCACGGCTGTTCAAAGCGGACCAGCAGTCGGACCAGGGACGAGAGGATGAGCAGGTCTATGAAGCACATCGCGCAGTCTCATGGCCGCGCGGAAGCACTGCTGCGGGTGATGCCGGCGAGCACCAGATCCCCGGTCACCAGGAAGGAGACCCCCGGGCTGTCCTTCGGCAGGCCGGTGACCGCGCGCTCCCAGGTCCGCCCCTGGTCCTCGGAGCGATAGATTCCGGAGGCTGCACCGGCGATCACCAGACCGTCGCCGCTGCCCATCTCCCAAATCGGCGCCTGATGCGGCAGGTCGCCGGGCGTGCCGTCCAGATCGGTGCCGAACCCAGGAAGACGGAAGCTGATCCCCTCGCTCCAGGTCGTGCCGGCGTCGGCACTCCACCGGAGGCCGCCGGGATTGTGTCCCGCCACCAGCGTGCTGCCCACCGATGCGAGGGCGAGCGGTTGGACCGGGCCCGCCGGATCCCACCGCCGTTCCGTTTCGTTCCAGACATACAGTCCCTTGCTGTACAACCCGGCATAGAGTCGGCCCTGGAGCACGGAGAGGGCAAACACCTGGGCGCCCGCGGGCAGGCCGGCATCCCTCCGTTCCCAGCCCCGGCCGGGCCCCGCACGCACGAACACTCCCTGGGCATCCGTGCCCACGGCCAATCCCTCGGG
This sequence comes from Verrucomicrobiota bacterium, assembly GCA_017302195.1. GTDB lineage: Bacteria > Verrucomicrobiota > Verrucomicrobiia > Limisphaerales > UBA9464 > UBA9464. The sequence goes on along the minus strand of JAFLEG010000336.1, from coordinate 1,283 downwards.
TGGGGCGGCGAAACATCGCACGGTGATCGGCGGGAATCCCGGGACCGGATCCCAGCGCGCACCCCGGTCGGAGGACACCATCAGGCCCTGATTCCAGGTGCCTGCGTAGAGTTCGGACTGGAACGGGGCCAGCGCGAGCACGCGCACGGGGGCATTGGACGGCGCCAGTCCCGCGGTCCACGAGGCTCCGGAATCCCTGGAGAAAAACGGTCCCTCGTCGGTGCCGGCGACGAGTGTTCCGGGCGTGGCGGCGAGCGCATTGATCCGCGCCGTGCCGGGCAGCCCGGCATCGGCCGCCGTCCAGGTTTGTCCGCGGTCGGTGCTCTTGAAGACCGAATGGCGCGGCGCGGGGCTGTCCGCGCAGGCCGACCCGAGGAGGATCAGCCCTGCCCAAAGGAGGTGGCGGACAAATCGCATGGCTCGTGGGTCCGTCCGACGCTTCGACCCGCGGGCAAGAGATCCGCCCGGAGAACGTCCGTTCCCTCCGGGCGGACGCCGCCCAGGGTCACTTCAGGACGGCCTGATGGAATTCGTACCAGTCGTCGAGGTTGTTGAGATTGATGGCATCGGGCAGCACGCCGCCGTCGTCCGGCAGGCCGTTGGCAGCCAGGATGCCCTTGCGGGTCTCGTCGGTGTGCACGTAGCCGGCAATCGCCAGGTTCGACTTGTGGATGTTGGCCTTGGTGAGGTTCACGCCGGGCTGTGATTTGACCCAGGCCTCGAACTGCGGATAGGTCGGCTTCTGCTCGCCGATGAACTTCTTCACCGCGTCGGCGTTCAGTCCGAGGGCGCTGATGAGCATCATGTCGTAGCCCTGGCCGATGCCGGGATAGCCGGCGGCCAGCTTGCCTCGGGCCTCGAGGGAGACCTTCTGCCACAGGCGGGGCAGGTGGAGGATGCCAAGGGGGCCGGCCACGCCGGAACTGATCAGGGGAACGTAGGTGTCACTCATGGAAGTATCGCAGATGCGTTGATTCGAAGAGCCGTCAGCATAGGAAGCGGTCGGAGGGGGGCAATCCTTTTGGGAAGTCCCGGACCAAACGCTTTCTGGAATTTGCCGGCCGCATCCGGGACCTTGGCTGCCGGTGAACAACTCCGGACTCACGGACACTCAGGTCGGCCAGGTGCTCTCCGGGGAGCAGTTCCTGCGGGAACGGCTCCAGCCACGCTGTGGCGATCCCAATTTTCTCTGCCTGAGCGACCTTCTCGGGGTGATCCGACCCTTTGCCGCCGCGGTGCCGGCGGGCGGACGGGTATTTTACTACGGGTGCGGGCGGCCACCG
>JAFLEG010000335.1 GCA_017302195.1 Verrucomicrobiota bacterium | reverse complement strand
CTCGGGCGTCTTCTACCGGTTCTACATCGAGGACCTGACCGCCAGCGGCCGGAGCTATGCCGCCGCCCTGGCCGCCGATCAGGCCCTCTTCGCGGAAGCGTTCGGCCCCGGCGGCCGCTTCGCCTCCGACACCTTCACCGCACCCGCCACCATCCCCTGATATGAGCGAAAAACGAGGACCCACCGAAGACGAAGTGCTCCGCGGCAGTTGCCGTCTGGAGATCATTCTGGAGAACGGCCAGAAGGAATTGCTGGAGATCCGTGTCCTGAGCATCCGGAGAATCCAGGACTACATGGCCGCCAAGGCCAAGCTGGACCTCGCGCGTTGCTCCGAGATCCTGACCGACAAGCCCGTGGGATGGGCGGACTCCGTGCCGGTGGGAGAAGTGTTCCGGATCATCGAGGTGGGGGAGCGCCTCAATCTGCGCCCTTTCGCCCAGTACGTCCGGTTTGGTCAAGGTCAGGAGGGGCTGGCGACGGCAATCCTGACGGAGGCCAAACTGTTAGCCTCCTCCGATTCATCTCCGACGTCTGTCTCGCCACCGGGCTGACCCGCGAACAGGCCCTCGACGAATCCCTGCCATGGCTACAGACGCTGATGGCGGCCGCCCGGCGGCGGGACGCGAGGCAAGCACTGGTGTCACTCGACACTTCGACGACCGCCAATGCGGCCGTGGTCAATGAGAAGGGGCACCGCACCTACAAGCGCAGCCGACAGTTTCTGCTGAACGACCTCAAGCAATGAGCACCCCCGGGCAGGGCACTCAGATTCCGATTGAATTCACGATCTCCGGACAGGAGGACGTGATCGCCGCTGCCATCAAGATGCAGAAGGCGACCCGGGAGGCGTGGCTGAAGACGCTGCCGGAGCCCAAGTTCATTGACCACTTTGAGCAGTCTGCCCAGCGGATGACGGACATTGCCGCACAGACCGGCAAGACCATCCAGGTCAACTGGGACAAGATCACCGACGAGAGCAAGAGGGCGGCTGAGTTTGTTGCCGAGCTGAACCAAAAGGCGCAGCTCAAGAGTTACGGGGATATAAAACGGACGGGGCTTGGTCCCGCCGGCATAGGGATCACCACCATTGATCGCGCCGTCGTTAGCCAGCGGGCTCTGAAGTCCGGCACGGACGCGCTCGCCAAATCCATCCGGGCGTTGCCTTCCATCGGTGCCGCCCTTGGGCTTTCCCAACTGGGTCTTGGAGTGGAAAGGCTCCAGGCAATGTCCCGCGCTCTCCAGGCTCTGAAAGGGATTGGTATTGGGGGCTCTGCCGCGGCCGCAGGCGCCGGGCTGGCGCTCATCCCGATCACCTACGCGGTGAAGACGATGATGGAAACGGCAAAGACCAACGCCGCGACCATCGAATCCCGGGAGTCCAACAACCTCAAGACGCTGGAGAAGCTGAGCCAGATTGTGGGGGAACGGCGGGCGTCCGGGGAACTCCGCGGACCAATGGGTGACCAGATCGCGGAGGACATCGTGGCTCTTTCCGCCCGGCAGTATTCGGTCCAGGGCTCCAACGCCATGGTTCGAGGACCGGTTGGGCAGGCCATCCAGGGCGAGATCGCAGCCGTGTTTACCCGGCTCCGTGAGGCCACCGGCGTCGCCTACGCCACAGAAGAGGATGCCGCCAAGGAGCACGCGAAGACCATGGGGCGGATTGAGGAGATCCGGATCGAGACGGAGCGCGCCAACCTGAAAATCGCCCTGGAATCAAAGCTGAAGGACACCACCGCTTCCATGGAGGACCAGGTTGCCGAGGCGGAGAAGTTCACTCAGAGGATGCAGGGGCTGGCGGTGGAGGAGGCCGACGCCCAGAAACTGGTTTTGGCGTTGTCGGAGTCCCAGCTTCAGGAGCAACTGTCGAGGACTCAGAACGACCTGGATGCGCGGGCGCAAGTCCTCAACTCCATCCAGGAGGTCAAAAACCAACGGCTGATTCTGGACGCGCAGAGAGATGCCAGCGCGGAGCGGCAGGAAGCCGAGCACGTCGCGCGCCTCGACCAGATCCGGACCGACCACATGGAGCGGGAGATCAAGGAGACCGAGGCTTTCCTGGAAGAGATCGAGAAGCTGGTGGACGACGAGGAGAAGGCCGCGGACCGCCATGAGCGGGAGATGGAGCGCATCCTGAACGCGCGGCAAGGGGAGTTGATGGGCCTCTATTCCGCGGCGGGAAGCGACTACCGGCTGTCGGGGCCCGAACAATTCCGTGCACAGGCTGGGATCGTCCGATCCGGATTTGACGATGGGATCTTGTCCAACTCCGACGCCGCTGCGCTCCAGAACCGGCTCGGGGCAAACCCTGACGATGTGAATGCCCAGATGGTGTCCGCCATCTCCGAGATGCAGACCCAGTTCGGGACTGTCGCCCAGAACATTGCGGGCGGGTTCCGGAACGTCATCGGGACGGCGGTCCAGTCGGTTTCCAGCGGGATTCAGAAGCTCATCGGTGATACGGAGTTCTGGTCTCAACGGCTGGGGAACATCGCCGGGCCGATCATGGGGGCCATCACGGCGTCCATCTCCCAAATGTTCACGACCTGGATCGTCCAGCGTGGACTCGCAGCCGCCAAAAACATCCTGTTCTCCCAGAAGGAGGGCGCGGCGGACGCGGCCGCGAAGGCTCCTGGCGCCATGATGTCGTCCATTTCGTCCTGGGGCATCGCCGCCGGCGTGGGCATCGCGGCGTTCCTGGCGGCCATGGCGCTCACGGGCGGGTTCCGGGGCGGTGGGTACACCGGCGACGGCGGGGTGAGCGAATTTGCCGGCGTGGTGCACGGCAAGGAGTTCGTGTTCGACGCGCCGGCAACTCAGGCCATCGGGCGGGAGAACCTGGAAGCCCTCCGGGCCAGCCGCGGCGCCCGCGGGATGGGGACCGGCGGCGGTGGCCCGACGCAGATCAGCATCGCCTCCTTTGACTCGCGCGTGGACGCCCGGCGCTGGGCAGCGTCGCAGGATTCCGAGGTCTGGCTGGCGGACATGGAACGGAAGGTCAGTCACCGCTGGAGGCCCGCATGACCCCCCAGTCCGTTCAACTCCGCGGTGGGCGCGTTGCCTTCTGGCTGCTGGCCCTGCCACCGGTCGGCGGGATCGAGCTCTCTGTCAGTCTGCCGGTCCAGGTGGAAACCGCGCTCTGCGGGCAGGAGATCCGCCGGCCGATCAACTCCACCCTGCGGTTCAATCAGTCCTACGACACCACCGTGACGGGCCAGCGAGCGGCCGCGCTGGTGAAGTGGCTGGAGGATCACGGCACGGAGCTGGTTGCCGTCCCTCTCTGGGCCGCCCTTTGCGGACCCGCCGAGGACCGTTCCCAATACCGGGCGGCCGCGTGGGTGGCGATGTCCGGGGACTACTGCCGCGCGGAGGTGTTCACCGGCACGCTGCCGGCCTGGGTCACTCCGGACGACTCCGTTGCCCCCTTGGTGTTCGGCACCCTGGAAAACCGTTCCGTGGATGATCCGGACGGCGGGGTGTCGGAGTTCGCTGTGGAACACGTCGAGCGTTCGGAGCCTGGCCTGGCGGTGGCCATCCGTCCGTTCACGGAGCCGGTGGGGCCGGTGGTGTCCGCCGGTGGGGCCCCGGCGCTGTCCCTGTGCCCGTTCCTGCTGGACGGGCGATCCGTCCGGGAGAGCGTGTCGGAGGAGATTGACCGGGAGGAAATCGGTTTTGGCCGTGAACCGGAGGAGCACCGGGACCGTCCCGGCGTGCGCGAGCTGCAGGTGGCGGCCGTCGCAACCTCCCGCACGGAGCTGGCGCGGCTCCTGTCCTTTTTCTGCGAGCGTTCCGCGGCCGTGCCGTTCTGGATCCCGGCTCCCATCGAGGCGTCCGCCCCGGCCCTGAAGCTCGGGGATTGGCTCGCGTACTCCACGCCCGGCCGCGCGGTGGAGTTCGGACAGGTGCGCAGCATCACCGCCGGGGTCCCGGTGGTGTTCCCGGAGCGGGTACCGACGGCCGACACCTTCGTTTCCCGGCTCATGCTGATGCGGTTCCGGTCGGACAGCCTGACCGTCCAGCAGCGGGACCCGCGCTTTGCCTCCGCCACACTGTCCCTGCGCGAGGTTCCGGCCGTGGAGGATCACGGCGGTCGCACCTTCGTGGGCGAGGCCGCGGGCGCCGTGCAACCGCGGGCCTGGCTGTACGAGATCCGCTCCGATGTGTGGGTGGAACGGATGACGTCCCACGACGTCCCGATCCCATTCGAGGATCAGCTTTGGGTTCCGGCGCCGGTGACGCATGGACAGATCGGCTCGTCCGTGACGGGCCTCCGGGATGGCGTCCGGGTTCAGCTCGGGGCGTCCGTGTCCGAACTGGCGATGCTCACCATTGCTCGGAAGGCACCCGCGCGTCTGGGCGTCCGGATCATTGAGGCCACCTTGGGCCGCTCCGGCGTCCTCTTCTCGGAAACCGTTTTCACCGGTGAGATGGAGGCGGCATCGCTGGGTGGGGTCACCATCAGCATCACCTTCCGCCCCTGGCCGGTGGTGTCCTCCCTGCGGCTTCCGCGCTGCCGCATCCAGCCGGGATGCAACCATGCCATTTACCGGCCGGGCTGCGGGCTGGACCCGGCGGACTGGGAGTTCATGGCCACCGTCTCCGCCCCGGGGGCGCCCGGGTACCCGTTCACCTTTGGCCTGGCCGGACTGGCGGGGCCGGAGACGGTGACGGAGGCCAACTGGTTCGCGGGCGGCTGGGTCGAATTCGGCCGCGACAAGATCAGCATCCGCAGTTCCACGGCTCCCTCGGGCGGGGCTCTGACGGTGACGCTGGCGCGCGATCCCCGCGAGTTCCCGGAGAGCGGGGCCTCCCTGAAGCTCTTCCCCGGCTGCGATGGCCGGTGGGAGACGTGTGGCCCGAAGTTCGACAATGCCCTGAACTTCGGTGGCCACCCCCACATCCCGACTTCCAACCCCTCCCTGGTTAAACTCTCTCCCGCCGTGAATGGCGGCAAAAAGTGATATGAAAACCGTCCCTCCGTACTGCGTGGAAAACTGGATCGAGATGAAGCGCGGCGACACGCTGCAATTCGACGCCCTGTGGTCTCAAGAGAACGGAGACCCCGTGGACCTCACGGGGTACACCGCCAAGATGCAGGTGCGGCCGCAGACCGCGGATGGCGCCCCGATCCTGGATCTGAGCACCGGAGGGAACGGCATCACCCTCGGCGGCGCCGCGGGCACCATTGCCGTCACCGCCTCGGCTGCCACGACCCGGACCCTCACTCCGGGCGAGTACGTCTATGACCTGGAGCTGACCAGCCCAACCGGCGTCGTCACCACCATCGTTGCCGGGCAATTCACCCTCTTCATGGACGTCACCCGTCCCGCCTGATCCACCGCCAGCATCACCCGCAAAACCCGTTTCCACCATGAGCACTCTTCGACTCAACCGCGTTCAAGCCGTCATCGAAATGCCCGGCCGCACCATCCAGGGGCCTCCGGGACCCGCAGGGCCGCAGGGCGCCCCTGGCGCAGGGGTCAACTTCAAGGGGACGCTGCCGGGCGGCGTGTGGTCCGCGCCTGCATCGCCCGAGCCCGGCGACCTGTGGACGGCGGGCGGGGCGATTACCGGCGGCATGGTTGCGGATCAGGGCGACGGCATCCAATGGGACGGGACATCCTGGGTGAACAGGGGGCCTTTCCAGGGGCCGCCGGGACCCGCAGGGCCGGCGGGACCTGCTGGTCCGGCCGGGGCAACTGGCCCCGCTGGTCCTCAGGGGCCGGCGGGCCCCACC
>JAFLEG010000334.1 GCA_017302195.1 Verrucomicrobiota bacterium | reverse complement strand
TCACCGACCCCGCGCCGGGACATCTGGAGCTGTCCGGCACCGAACCGGAACTGGTCATCGCCGCCGATCCCGCCAAGGCCACGTTGCCCCAGGGGGACTTTACGGTGGAATGGTGGGTCCGGGTGGACGAGCCGGCACCCGCCGGGGCCATCGTGTCGGTGCTGTCGGCCGACGGGGATGCCCCGCGCGGGTGGCAGATCGGGTATCGCGACCGGAAGTTTGCCTTCACCCTCGCGCCGGATGGCGCCCGGTCGGTGTCCGAAGTCCAGGCCACCACGCCGTTCGAGCTCCGCCGCTGGTACCACGTTGCGGCCACCCGCGCGGGTTCGGATCAGCGCCTGTACGTCAACGGGGAATTGAGCGGTGTCGCCACGGTCTCCGCAGCACCCATCGCCTACGATCCCGGAGCGGCCTTCGAGATTGGTGTGCTGCGTCGGGAATCCGGGCCCATCCGGATGCGAGGTGCGCTCTGCGAGTTCCGACTGTTCCAGCGTGCGATGGACCCCGGCGAGATCCGCAGCCGTGCGGCGGCCCGCCTGGCGGAGTTCCCGGAACCCGGACCCGCACCGGAATTCCTGCGCCTGGCTTACGGGCCCTTCGCCGACTGGCGCGACCGGCAGTCGGTGGTGATCACCTGGGAAACCGAGGAGGCCGTGCCGACGCACCTCGAAGTGGAGGCGCATCCCGCCAGTGCGGTGACGCCTTCATCCTCCGGACCCACCCGGCGCCATGAGGCGGTGGTCACCGGACTCGATCGCGACCGGGAGTATCACTATCGCATCCGGGTGCCGGAGGTGTCCGGGAAACCCTCCCGCTCGCGCCGTTACGCCCTGGATACCAGCTTCCACTACGCACTGCCGTCCCTGGCGGCGACCTCTCCCGGCTCCGAGTCCGACCCGGCCTTCAGGACCGCCGCGCGCATTCTCAAGGACACCGGCATCACCGACGGCTACTGCCTGGTGCTGGGCGCCACGGAGGGCCGACTGGCCGAAGCGCTCGCCCGGCAGAGCCGCCTGCAGGTGGTCGTCGTGGATCCCCGTCAGGAGCGCATCGAGGCCATCCGGCGCCGCCTCGCCTCGGCAGGCGTTTACGGCGTCCGCGTCACCGCCCAGCACGTTCCCGAGGGCGCGCTGCCCTTCGGCGACCTGATGGCCAATCTGATCGTCTCGGAATCCGCCCTGGAAACCGGAACCCCTCCCCCCTTCCCCAGCACCGAGGTGCATCGCGTGCTGCGACCGGAGGGCGGCGTGGTGTTTCTCGGATCGGACACCGCCTCCGATCCCGGGAAATGGACCGCCTGGCGCTCGGGTGGGCCCCTGGCCGATGCCACCACCGGTCCGGACTCCGGATGGATGCAGTGGCGTCGGGGGCGCCTTGAGGGTGCCGGCGAGTGGAGCCACCAGTACGGCAGCCCCGACAACACCTCCACCAGCCTGGATGAACGGGTGTCCGGAAATCTCCAGGTGGCCTGGTGGGGCGATCCGGGGCCGCGTCCGATGCCCGACCGGGGCAACCGCAATCCGGCCCCGCTCAGCGTGGGCGGGCGCCTCTTCATCCAGGGCAACCGCATCCTGTTCGGTCTCGACGCCTACAACGGCACCATCCTCTGGACCCTCTTCGCCCCGGAGGTGCGACGGGCGAACGTGACCCGCGACTGCAGCAACATGGCTGCCGCCGGGGACCGGCTCTATGTGGTGCATGGACGCTGGTGCCTGGCATTGGACGGTGCCACCGGCGAACGACGCCGCCGGTTCGCCGCCGAGGGCGATGGCACGACGGCCGGTTTCGACTGGGGATACGTCGCCGCGGTGGGCGGCCAGTTGATCGGCAGCCGTCAGAAGCGCGACGCGGCCTACCTCGGGGATGACGGCGAATGGTACGAGGATTTCGACACCCAGCAGACCAGCCGGGTGACCAGCGACCGGATCTTTGCCGTGGATCCCGAATCCGGCGCACGGCGCTGGACCTACGAGGGCGGCGTGGTGCTCAACTCCACCCTCACCATCGCCGATGGCATGATCCTGTTCCTGGAGAGCCGGAGCCCGGAGGCCCGCGCGGCGGCCGGCAGCCGGGTGCCGCACGAGCACCTCACCGACCAGCATCTGGTGGCCCTGGACCTCGCCACCGGCAGGCCGCTCTGGGAGAAGTCCCACGACTTCTCCTCCTGCCAGTACATGACCTACCTGGTGTACAGCCAGGGCACCGCGGTGGTCACCGGCACCGACAAGGACAAGCACTTCCACACCTTCGCCTTCGCCGCCCCGGCGCCGGGACGCCCCGGCGGGGATGATCTGGAGAAGGCCATCCCCGGACGCCTGCTCTGGTCCGACAGCCACAAGGAGGACAAGGGGCATCACAGCGGACACCTGCAGCATCCGCTGGTGGTGGACCAGGTGTTCTACTCCGACCAGCGCGCCTTCGACCTCCGCTCCGGCAAGCTGCTGCGCACCGATCTGCCCGAGCGCCGGGGCTGCGGCGTGATGTCCGCATCGCGCCACGCCGTGTTCTTCCGCCACCATTTCCAGGGCATGTGGGATCTGGCCTCCAACCAGCGCACCCAGTTCCAGGGCATCCGCACCGGATGCTGGCTCGGGCTGATCCCCGCCGGCGGCCTGCTGCTTGCACCGGAAAGCAGCGCCGGATGCTCCTGCACTCACGCCATCCAGACCTCGATTGCCTATCTTCCCAAGTCCAAGGCAACCCCCTGAACCGTTCCCGACACACTCCCGATTCTCCCATGCCCCACTGCAGCCGCACTCCCTTCACCGTCAATGGCCGCACCTACACCCCGCCGGGACGTCCAGTGGCGGTACTCTGCCTGGATGGCTCCGCCGATGAATACCTCGACGCCGCCCTGGTGCGCGGCCGGATGCCGAACCTGGCCGCGATGAGCCTGCGCGGCTGGCGCGGATTTGCCCGCGGCGCCATGCCCAGTTTTACCAACGTCAACAACAGTTCCATCGTCACCGGAGTCCCCCCCTCGGTTCACGGCATCGGCGGCAACTTCTTCTATGACACCGTCCGGGGTCAGGAGGTGATGATGAACTCCTCGGAGTTTCTCCGTGCGGACACGATCTTCCCCGCCGCCCAGCGGGCGGGTCGCCGCGTGGCGGTGGTCACCGCCAAGGAGAAGCTGCGCGACATCTTCGCCCACGGCCTGATCGGCTCCGGAGGCATCGCCTTCTCCTCCGAGAAGGCCGCCCAGGCGCGGCCCGAGACGCACGGCATCGGAGCCGTGGAGGACCTCGCCGGGCCGACACCGCCGATCTACAGCGGCGAAGCCTCCCTCTACGTCCTCCGCGCCGGGGTGCGGCTGCTGGCCACCGACCGTGCCGATTTTCTCTATCTCTCCACCACCGACTACATGCAGCACAAGTACGCCCCCGACGCCCCGGAGGCGCTGGCGTTCTATGCCGCCATTGACGAGGAGCTCGGGGCCCTGCTGGCCAACGGCGCCGTGGTGGGTCTGACCGCAGACCACGGCATGAATGCCAAGCAGCGCGCGGACGGCACGCCGAATGTCATCTACCTGGAATCGGAACTGACGGAGCGGTTCGGCGCCGGCTTCCGGGTGATCCTGCCCATCACCGACCCCTACGTGGTGCATCACGGCACCCTGGGATCCTTCGCCCAGGTGCACCTGCCGCCGGAGACCCCATCCGAACGGGCTGCGGAAATCCTGCGCTGGCTGTCGGCCCGGGACGGCATCACCGAGGCCCTGGACCGCGAGACCGCAGCCCGCCGCATGGAACTGCCCTCCGACCGCATGGGGGACCTGGTCGTCTGCTCGGGACGCCACGTGGTGCTCGGCCGGACCCCGGCCTATCACGACCTGAAGGCGCTCGAAGGCGGCCTACGCTCCCACGGCGGCCGCTACGAGGAGATGGTGCCCTTCGTGGTCAGCGAACCACTCACCCCTCGCCATCGGGCACTGGCCCACGGCGATCCGCGCAACTTCGACCTCTTCGACTTCACGCTCAACGGCACGACGGCGTGACCGGGAGTTGATGAACCACAAGGAACTCAAAGAGCACAAACGAGGGACCTTGGGGAGCATCGGGTTTTCACCGGAAGGTGGCCCGTGCATTCACAAGTTGTCGGTGGTGATTCCGACATGCGGGCTTCCAGCAAGGAGAGGCGCACACAGAGGCCACGGAGGGCACAGAGGGAAGACCGTTGTTGTGGGACGAGTTGTGGAGGGATGAGGTGCCCGAGTCCCCATACAATTCCGCCGCGCCCGTGGACGAACCACGCGCATCGCGGGAAGCCCCACCGCGCAACACTTCCCCCGTTCCCCGCGACGACTCCACACGCGCTGCGGGATTGATCAGGGACTCGCAAAGCTCGTCCCTCCCGGGGGGGGAACCGCGGCGCGGCGAATCGGATCGGGTCCACGCAGCAACTCCACCCTGCCAGGAGAAGAATCTCCTCTGTGGCCTCTGCGCCCTCTGTGTGAGCCTCTCCGGTTCTCCCTCAGGCCCACGCTGCCGACAACTTCGAGAGGCGCCGGAAGGTGGCCTGCTCTCCCTTTTCAGGCCGTTGTCTTTCTTTGCGTTCTTTGAGTTCTCCGCGGTTCAACTCCTCGTTCCCTGTTCACCCCGGCAGGCCCTGACGGGGCAGCGTTCCGGCATCAAATCCCGCATCGCGCTGGCCTGGAAAGGACACCACCGCCTCCCCGCGGGGAAGGCGCAGCACGAACTCGGTGCCCAGGGCGCCGGATTCGACCAGTTCCAGCCGCGCTCCGACGCTGCGGGCCAACTGCTGGCTGAGGGCGAGTCCGAGTCCGGTGCCGCCCTCCTTGGTGGTGGCCACCGGGGTGAAGAGGCTGGCCCGGACGGACGTCGGGAGCCCGGAGCCCTCGTCCCGCACGCGGAATTCCATGGTGTGCGCATCCTCCTCGGCGCGGATGCGCACGCAGCCGCCCGCGGGGGAGGCCTGGATGGCGTTGCGCACCAGATTCTCCAGAATGAGCAGCACGAGGTTGGCATCCCGGTTGGGCAGCGGCTGCACGGCCGAGGCGTCCACGGCGAGGCGCACCCCCGCCTCCCGCGCGGCGGGCGACTCGCGAAGGGCGAGCTGGTCCAGCACCTCCCGCGGCGAAACCTCATACCGCACCAGCCCCGCATCCTCCCGGAGCACGCCGGTCACGGCGTCAATCATGGACCGCATCCGCTGGGTGGTCTGCATGGCGGCGAGCCAGTTGGCCACGGTGTCCGCCGAGGGGGACGGCGTGCCGGCGCCGGCTGCCACGAATTGCTGGAGGCCCGCCAGGGGGTTTTTCAGGCCATGGATCAGATGCGAGGTCACCGCCCCCACGGCCGCCGTCTTTGCCGCCAGGGTCAGCTCGCGGTTGGCGGCCACCAGATGCCACTGCGTCACCGACAGGCGATGGAAGACCAGCGCCAGCGCCACCGTCATTCCGAAGCCGGCAATGAGGATGGCGAGGAGCGATTGCCGTCTCAACGTGGCGTCCAGGGCCGCATATTCGGTGGCGAGTCCGGTGCCATCCATCAGGAAGCGCGCGAACCCGACCGTCCCGCCATCGTCCTTGGGCACCGTGAGCACCACCTCCAGCATCGGCGCCTGATCGGCCTCATCGCTGGCCACCAGGCGGGTCTCCGACTCCGGATCCAGCTCCGCCATGGTGCCAAACCTCGCCACCGGCTGCCCGCTGCCCGCCGCCTTCATGTCCTCCAGGGACAGGTCGGCATCCTCGCCCAGCGGGGTGAGGAACCCCAGCAGCACG
>JAFLEG010000333.1 GCA_017302195.1 Verrucomicrobiota bacterium | reverse complement strand
CCCCCCTGCCCCGCGGCCGGTTCCCCAAGGAACCGGAGGTCGCGCTGCTCGACCGCTCGGCGGACATCGCGGTGCACAGCCTCAAGGATCTCCCGACCGAACTGCCCGGGGGGTTGATCCTGGCCGCGACCCCGCCCCGCGCGGATCCGCGCGAGGTGCTTCTCTACCGCGATGCGGCGCATCCGGAGTTTGCCCCCGGAAGACGCGCCCCGGAGGACTGGCAACCGGGCCGGCGCTCGCCCTATTTCGGGGCGCCGATGGCCGGCGTGGCGGCCCTGCCCCACGGCGCCGTGCTGGGCACCAGCAGTCCGCGACGCGCCGCCCAACTGCGGGCCGTGCGTCCGGACCTCGAGATCGTGTCCCTCCGCGGGAACCTGGGCACGCGTCTCCAGAAGCTGCGGGACGATCCGGGACTGGATGCCACCCTGCTCGCCGCCGCCGGCATGGTGCGTCTGCATTGGGACATCGGACCTCGCGGCGTCCTGCGGGTGGATCCGCGGCTGCCGGCGACCCTCCGGTCTGCGGTCGCGGCGCCGGCGCCGGGCATTCTCGCCCTGCTGCTGGATCCCGAGGAGTTGCTGCCGGCGGTCGGACAGGGGGCACTCGGACTTGAGACCCGCGCCGACGATCCCGAGATCGCCGCGCTGGTGGCGGTCTTGAACCACACCAACACCTTCCGGTGCGTCACCGCCGAGCGGGCCTTCCTGGCGGCCATGGGCGGGGGATGCCAGGCCCCGGTGGCCGCCCATGCCCGGGTATTGGGCCACCAGGTCGAACTGCGCGCCGCCTCCTTCCATGGTCATCCGCCCCGTGTTGCGGTGGCGCGGCGCCCGGTGCGCGAGGCCGTGGCGCTGGGCGAGGACCTGGCCCGACAGCTCCGCTGAGCATGAATCTCCGGCAGATTGCCGACGTCCGTTTCGGCGCGTCTGCCGGACATGCGGTGCCCCCGTGCCATGCTGCTGCTCCTCGCCGGCGCCGTCCTGTGGGGCGGCGCCCGGGGTGACGCCTTTGTCACCGACGTCCGGCCCCTGCTGGAGTCGCATTGCCTGGAGTGCCATCGCGGCTCCAGGTCCAAGGGCGGGGTGAACCTGGCGCCGTTCACCAACGCGGCCTCGCTGTACCGGGATCCGAAGCTCTGGGAGTCCGTGGTGCGCCAGGTGGAGGAGCGCGCCATGCCGCCCAGGGACGAGGAACAGCCCGCCGAGGAGGTCCGGCTGCGCTTCCACGACGGCCTGACGGCGCTGCTCGAGGATCCGGATCCGCAGGCGCTGCCCCGGGATCCCGGGGCGCCGGTGGTCCGGCGGCTCAACCGCACCGAGTACAACCTCACCGTCCAGGAACTGCTCCGAACTCCCCTCCGGCCCGCGGACCAGTTTCCGTCCGATGGCGGCGGCGGTGCCGGCTTCGACAACAATGCCGATACCCTCTTCGTGCCGCCCCTGCTGATGGAGAAGTACCTGGAGGCGGCGGAGGAGGTGCTGCTGGCCGCCGATCTCCCCGCCCTCGGCATGGCGACACCAGTGTGGTACCGGAGCGACCGGTCCACGGCAGCCCGCAACCTCTCCGGATTTGCCCGCCGCGCGTTTCGGCGTCCGGTGGCCGCGGAGGAACTGGAGCGGCTGCTGGGACTCTACGACGCGGCACGGGCCGAGGGACGCTGCTTTGACATCGCCCAGAAGGTCGCGCTCAAGGCGGTGCTGCTGGCTCCCCAGTTCCTCTTCCGGATCGAGGCGGAGGGCCCGGGCCCGGAGCCGCGTCGGCTCACGGACCTCGAGGTGGCTTCCCGTCTGAGCTATTTCCTGTGGTCCGCGCCGCCCGACGAGGAACTGCTGCGGCTGGCGGAACAGGGACGACTGGCGGACCCCGGCGTTCACGAGGCCCAGGTCCGGCGTCTGCTCCGGGATCCGCGATCCCGCGCCCTGTCCGGGCAGTTCACCGGACAGTGGCTCGGCACGCGCGCCCTGCATACCACGGCGCAGCCGGACCGTGGACGCTTCCCCGAGTTCACCGAGGCGCTGCGGGACGCCATGGCCGCGGAACCGGAGGAGTTTGTGGCCGCGGTGATCCGTGACAATGGCAGCCTGCGCGACCTGCTGGACTGCGAGTACACCTTCGCCACCGCCGATCTGGCCCGCTGGTATGGCGTGACCAACGTGTCATCGCCCGGCGTGACCCGCATCACGCTGCCCGACCGCACCCGGGGCGGGATCACCGGGATGGCGGCGGTGCTCACCCAGACCAGCTATCCCCTGCGGACCAGTCCGGTGCTGCGCGGCAAATGGATCCTGGAGGAGGTCCTCGGCACGCCCCCGCCCCCGCCCCCGCCGCTGGTGGCCACCCTGTCCCCGGACGACCGGGTGCAGGAAGGCCTCACCTTCCGCCAGCGCCTGGAGGCGCATCGCTCCAATCCGAACTGCGCCTCCTGCCACTCGCGGCTGGATCCGCTGGGATTTGCCCTGGAGAACTTCGATCCGGTCGGACGCTGGCGCACCACCGTGGACGGACACCCGGTGGATGCCGCCGGGATGCTGGCAGGTGGCGAGTCGGTGCGGGGACCGGTGGAGCTGAAGCGCGCGCTGCTGGCCCGGAAGCCGCTGTTCCTCCGCCACGTCACCGAGAAGCTGCTCTCCTACGCCCTGGGACGGGGCCTCGAGTACTACGACAATCCCACGGTGAAGGATCTCGTCCGCAGGACCGCGGCCGATAACGACCGGCTGAACACGCTGATCCTGGAGATCACCCGCAGCTACCCCTTCCTGTGGCGGCGCGGCCGGAACGAGGCGGGATAATTCCGGTCCCGCTGACTCGATTCAGAGGGGGACAGGTGTCGGCGATACCTTCCCGCTTGCCTCGTGAATTCCGGACTCCCCACCCCCGCCAAGACATCAATTGCCGCATTCGTTGCATCGCTCATCGGCATCGGACTTTCTCTGGCTGAACACTGAAAACTCGGCCCTGAAAACTCCCCCTCGAGCCCCATCTTGTCATCCCGGGACGCCCCGGTAACGTCAGGCGTCTGGTGAACGACCGCCTTCAACGCTGGCTTCCGTGGATCTTCGGGGCCGTCATGGCCCTGACCCGCTGGCCCGGCCTCATGCCGCCGAACTTTAGCGCGGTCTATGCCTTCGTCTTCTGCGCCGGCGCCCTGATTCCGGGACCGCGCGGCTGGGTCGTTCCCCTGGGACTGCTCCTGGGCACCGACCTGGTCCTCAACGGCTACTACCAGTGGGTTCGCGGCTGGGAGGTCTTCACCCTGACCGGCCTGGCCCTGATGGCGGCCAACTACGCCGGGTACGCCGTGCTGTTCGGACTCGGCCGCGGATTCCAGCGCGTGCGTCGCTGGCTGGGATTGGTGGGCGGAGGCGTTCTCGGGGCGATCGTGTTCTATCTGGTTACCAACACCGCGGCGTGGCTCTTCAATCCGTTTCACAATCCGGAGTACACCCGCACCCTGGCCGGCTGGCTGGTGGCCCTGACCAAGGGGACCGGCGGCTATCCGCAGACCTGGGAGTTTTTCCGCAACACGCTGCTCAGCGGCGGACTGTTCACCGCCCTGTTTGCGGGAGCCTGGCGGCTTACGGCATCCGAATCTCCGGCGGACAAGGGGGAGGCCCCGGAGACGGCGCCGCCCACCGAGGAGACCCCGGAGCCGGCTGAGGCCGAAGCGTAAAGTTGTCTGCGGCGTCACGGGTCACGACATGCGCCTGGGACTGATCTCCGACACGCACGGATTCCTGGATCCGCAGGTGGCCGGCTTGTTCCAGGGCGTGGACGCCATCCTCCACGCCGGCGACATCGGTGCGCAGAAACTGCTGCTGGAACTGGAGGCCATCGCCCCGGTGACGGCGGTGCTCGGCAACAACGATGCCGGGCTCGACGTGGATCTGACGGCAGTGCTGGAGGCCGCGGGGCGGAGGTTCCTGGTGCATCACATCGTCAATCCCGAAGATCCCGATCGCAGCATCGGTGAACGATTCCGGCAGGCGCGACCGGATGTCGTGGTCTTCGGCCACACGCACCAGACCTTCCATCAAATCCGCGATGGCGTGATGTTCATCAACCCGGGGTACGCGGGGCGCCCCCGCTTCCGGCTGCCACGGACCGTGGCCATCGCCACGGTGTCTCCCGAGGGCATCGCCGTGGATTTCCATCCGCTATAACGGCAGGGCACGAAACCCGGGATCGGGTCCGGCGCGCTCGCCCGCAGTTCGATCCGGGCTATGCTGACCAGGCCATGGCGGCGCTGGATTTCCGATTTGAGCACGGGGCGGTGTACTTTCCCGCGCTGCGCCTGTGGCTGGACGCACACCGGCCGATGGGGCCCGGGGATCTGGTGTTCGTCTCCCACGCGCACTCCGATCACACTGCGGCCCACGCCCGCGTCCTGTTCTCCCCGCCGACCCAGAAGTTGATGCGGGCCCGGGTGTCCGGCCAACGCACGGAGCATGTGCTGGAGTTCGGACGCCGGTACACGGCCACCGAGGCGGGCCTCGCCGGCGGTGACGTCCGCATCACCCTGCTCCCGGCGGGACACATCCTGGGCAGCGCCATGATCCGGATCGAATCCGGCGACACCTCGCTGCTCTACACGGGCGACTTCAAGCTGCGTCCGGGCCTGAGTGCCGAGCCCTGCGAACCCTGCGCCGCAGACGTCCTCATCATGGAGACCACCTACGGCAGGCCCATGTACGCCTTCCCGCCCACCACGGACATCCTGGAGCGGATCGTTCACTTCTGCGTGGAGTCGCTGGACAATGACGAAACCCCGGTGTTGCTGGGATACTCTCTGGGCAAGTCCCAGGAAATCCTCAGTGGCTTGGCCGGTGCCGGACTTCCCATCGCACTGAGCGAACCGGCTGCCAAGCTTACCGCGGTCTATGAGGCCCTGGGGCGGACCTTCCCTCCCCATGAAGTCCTCGATCTGGGCCGCGCCGCGGGCAAGGTGGTGCTGGCCCCGCCTGGCATGGCGGTGTCCCGACTGCGGCGGCGTCTGGGACCCTGCCGGGTGGCGGTGCTGACCGGATGGTCGGTGGATCCGGGATGCCGGTTCCGATATCAGGCGGACGCCGCGTTTCCGCTGAGTGATCACGCCGACTTTCCCGATCTGGTTGCCTTCGTCCGCCAGGTGCGTCCGCAGTCGGTCTTCACCCTGCATGGCTTCGCCGCAGATTTCGCCGGGCATCTGCGCACCCTGGGTGTCGCAGCCCGGGCGCTCAGCGAGACCGAGCAGTTGGAGTTGGGGCTGGTGGCAGGCGCAATCACTGAGGCGACCGCGTCCGTTGCCATCCCAGTTGCCGCCAAGGCGCCGCTCTCCAATCCAGCTTCGACGCCCGCGGTCCCGGATCCCGGGAGTTTCGCAGCCTTCGCGGCGGCCTGTGAGTCCATCCGGAGCACCCGGGCCAAGTCGGAGAAGACGCAGCGGCTGGCCGTGTACCTCGCTGGCGTTCCTGCGGACGCCCTCGCGCCGGTGACCGCCTGGATGTCCGGCGGTTCCCTGACCTCCACGGGCCGGCCGGTGTCGGCCGGCTGGTCGGTGCTGCGCCAGGCCATCGCCCGCGCCGCCGGTGTTTCCGATGCGGAGTTCCGGGCCTGGTATCTGCGCTACAGCGACACAGGCGACACGGCGGCGGCCTTGCTGCAGGGACGGGCCGATGCCGGAGAATCACCGTTGTCCTGGAAGGACGTCGCCGCGTTGTGGAACCGGCTCGCGGAAACGTCCGTGGCGGCGGAGAAGGTGGACCATCTCGCC
>JAFLEG010000332.1:3289-5751 GCA_017302195.1 Verrucomicrobiota bacterium | reverse complement strand
GTGATTGGATCGCACCATGCGCATTGAGGAACTGCATGTGGGCATGACCGTGATTCATCCACAGTACGGCACCGGCACCGTGAAGGCGGTCGCCGAGCATGGCGCCGAGGTGCTGTTCAATGACGGACGGCATCCGGTGGACCCGGTGGCCGCCGCACTGGTGCCTGCCGAGACCCAAGCCGCCTTGACCGGGCTCTCCCTGCCCCTCAACACCCTGATTGCGCGCACCGTCGAGGCGTTGGCGGATCGCCTGGGACTGGAGAAGCCGGACACGACCGTTCACGAGCTGGGCCCGCGATGGCGGGGCGGACGCCTGGTGCTGCATCCCAAGGATCCCGGGCTGACCACCAAGGAGGTCGAACTGGAGCAGTTCTTCCACAAGCTGGTGATGGTCCGAAACAACCTCCGGGTCCTGGAGCAGAAGATCAATGCCAGCGAGACGCTCACCAGCGCCGAGAAGTTTGACTGGCAGCAGTACCTGACCCGGATCTACGGATCGCTGACCACCTTCAACCTCCTGTTCAAGGACAAGGAGTCGCAGTTCTGAACCGCGGATTTCAGTGGCGTCATCGGGCCGTCGCCGCAGGTGGCATCGTGTTGGTGGTGCTGCTGGTCGCGCGGGCGCTCCGTCCGCAGGGCGTCCGTCTTGACGATGGCACCTATCTGCGTCTGCTGGCGGTGACGACCGGACCCCAGCACCAGTTCTCCACGGGGCTGCGGTATGAGAGCGCCCCCTATCGCTGGCTGCCGGCGCGCCTTCGGGACCGGATGGGATGGCGTCCCCGCGCCTCGGTGGTCCAGGTCACCGATGCAGACAGCCTGATGGTGTGGTACTCGCTGTTTATTCCCGGCACGACCACTCCCCCATCGCGCCTTTTCCGGTCGGTGGACCTGATCGGCCCCACCGGCGACCGGATCGCCGCCGGGGCCCAGTCGCGGGTCCTGCTCACCGACGGTTCCGGGGCAGGTCTGGTCCTTTTTCCAGGGCTTGCCGCCGTTCCGGAGGGTGCCCGGCTGCGATTCCAGGCGGGGACGACGGTCGCCGTGGCGACGCCCACTCTGAATCCCGCGGCCCGTTGATGCCGACCAGGACGACGGAGAGTTGCCGGGATGGATGGCACACGGCGGATTCGCACGGTCGGAATACGCTTCAACACTCCGGCGGCCCCTTCCTCCTTCCCCCGACCCCCGACGTGCATAGAATCCCACCATGTTCCACAGCATCTCAGGCACCAGGTCCGGCATCGCCATCCGTACCCCGCCACTTCTCGCAGGCCTGATCGCCGCGCTGTCTGCCGCATGCCACCTCGCGGCGGAGGAGCCGCTGCCGGGCATCGAGCGTCTGACCAACAGTCCCGTCCTGCGCAGCCTGCGTCCCAATCCGATGCCGCGGCCGCCGGTCACTCCGGCGGAGGAGACGGTTTCCCGCATGTTCGTGCCGGAGGGATTCCGGGTGGACCTCATTGCCTCGGAGCCCGCCGTGCATCAGCCGGTGGCCATGGCCTGGGATGAGCGCGGACGCCTCTGGGTGGCCGAGGCGCACAGCTATCCCACCAAACGGCCGGCCGGACAGGGGGAGGACCGGCTGGTCATCCTTGCCGACCGGGATGGCGACGGGCAATTCGAGTCGCGCACGGTCTTCGCGGAGAAGCTGAACCTGGTCAGCGGATTTGAACTGGGCTTCGGCGGAGTCTGGGTCGGTGCCGCACCCGAACTGCTGTTCCTGGCCGACGCCAACCGGGATGACATCCCCGACGGCCCGCCCAAGGTGCTGCTCGACGGATTCGGATACCAGGACACCCACGAGTGTCTGAACAGCTTCCTCTGGGGACCGGATGGCTGGCTGTACGGCATTCAGGGCGTGTTCAACTTCGCCCGCATCGGCCGGCCCGGGGTTCCGGACAGCGAACGCCAGGAACTGCGGGCCGGCGTCTGGCGGTACCATCCGGTCCGCCACACCTTCGAGATCTTCGCCCACGGCGGCAGCAATCCCTGGGGTCTCGACTATGACGAACACGGGCAGCTCTTCATGACCCACTGCCGCAGCTACTGGGGCCGCGGCGGCACCACCCATGTCATCCAGGGCGGACAGTTCTGGAACCAGGCCAACGCCAACTACGCACCCTGGATCGTCGCCGAACCGCCCAAGGAGTTTCCCGGATTCCGCAACTACCTGCTGGCCTCCGCCCGCTACGATCACGGCGCGGGTGGCGCGGGGGCCCCGGGCAGCGACGCCATCTACGGCGGCCATTCCCATGTCGGCACCCTGATCTATCAGGGTGACAACTGGCCGGAGGCGTGGCGCGGGCACCTCTTCACCCACAATCTCCACGGACACCAGATCAACCATCAGGTGAACCTGCCCGAAGGATCGGGCTTCAACACAGTTCATGGAGGTCAGGACGTGTTGTTCTGCACCGATCCGACCTACGTCGCCGTGGATCTCCAGACCGGTCCTGACG
>JAFLEG010000332.1:0-3279 GCA_017302195.1 Verrucomicrobiota bacterium | reverse complement strand
GTATTTTTGCGACTGGAGCGACCGCCAACACTGCCACAATCCCAACACCGAGCGCTGGGATCGCAGCAACGGGCGCCTCTACCGGATGGTGTTTGCCGCCACCCATCAGCCGCGTCCGGTGGATCTGTCGGCGCTCTCGGACCGCGAACTCGCCGCCCTGCTGCAGCACCGGAACGCCTGGTACCCGCGGATGGCGCACCGGCTGCTGACGGAACGGGCCCTCCGCAACCGCGGGCTGGATGCCGCGGCAACATCCGTCATCGAGGACCTGGCGCGGAAGGGTCCCACCACCGCCGCGCGGCTGCGCGGCCTGTGGACGGCGCACACCGCGCTGGCAGCGGATCCCGCCCGATGGGAGGCCGCCCTGCGCGATCCCGATGCCTTCGTCCGCGCCTGGGCGGTGCAGTTGATCGCCGAGGATGGCCATCCTCCGGATCCCTTCCCCGCCGCCCTGCGTCACCTGGCGCAGTCGGATCCCTCCCCGCGTGTCCGCCTGGCCCTGGCCTCGGCCGCCCAGCGGCTTCCGGCAAACGATGCCTGGTCCCTCCTGGAATCGCTCGCGCGCCATGCCGAGGATCGCGAGGACCGGAATCTGCCGCCCCTGATCTGGACCTCCCTTGCCCCGCGCATGACCTCGGATCCGGCGCGGGCCCTGGCGGTGGCGGACATCACGGGCATGCCCCAGCTCACCGACTGGATCCACTGGTACGCGGCGGTTCTGGGCGGGGATCCACTGGAGAAGTCCCTCGGCGCCCTGGCGACCCGCGACGACCCGACACTGCGACGGCGGCTGGCCGGCCTCTGGCTGGCCACCGAACCGAAGGGCACGGTTCCCCAGCCTGCCGCCTGGAAGACCCTCGCGGCCCGGCTTCAGGGAAGCAGTGATCCGGCGATTGTCCGGCGGTCCCAGCAACTGGCCGCCGCGTTTGGCGACACGACCGCCTTTCCCGAACTGCGCCGCACGCTTGCCGACCGCTCCCAGCCCCCGGAGGCCCGGAAGCATGCCTTCGCGGTCCTGAGCCGGGTGTCGGATCCCGGATCGCTTCCGGTCTTCCTGGACCTTCTCGAAGATCCCGCCTTCCGGGTGCCGTCCATCCGGGTCCTGGCCCGGTATGACGACCCGCGCATCGCTGCCGCGCTGATCGGCCGGTTCTCCGATTGGGAGGCGGCGGAGCGGACGTCGGCGCTCGATGTGCTGACGCGGCGTCCGGACCGGGCTGCCGCGCTGCTCGATGCCGTGGCCGCCAATGCCATTGCGCGGGACCAGTTGACCGCCCTGCATCTGCGTCAGATGAGCGACCTCCATTCGCCGGAGGTGGACCGGCGCATTGCGTCGGCCTGGGGCCGGCTCCAGGCCACACCCGCCGAGACCCTGACCCGGATCGCGGTCCTGCAGCGCACCTTCGAGGAGGCGCCCCTCTGGGCGTATGATGGGCGCGCCGGGCGGACGCATTTCCAGCGGCTGTGCGCCTCCTGCCATGTGCTCGGGCCGGACGGCCAGCGCATCGGACCGGAACTGACCGGCGCCGGACGCAATGGCATCCGCTACTTCCTGGAGAACATCGTGGATCCCGACGCGGTGGTGGGCTCCGATTTCCAACTGACCACGGTCGAAACGCGGGATGGCGAGGTGGTGTCGGGATTGGTGATGCAGGAGACCGACAGCGGCCTCAGCCTGCGCACGGTCACCGAACAGCGCGTGCTGCCGAAGGCCTCCATCGCGCGCCGCGAACGGAGCGATCGTTCCCTCATGCCCGACGGCCTGCTGGAGTCCCTCAGCCCACGGGAGCAACTGGAACTGCTCAAGTACCTGACGGGCAACTGAGCCGGGGCCTCGCGGTTCCGCGGCGGTGGCGCCACCAGGACACCAAGTGTACCACGACGCCGGAAACCAGAATGCTGACCGCAGCCGATGCACACCCAGCCCATCCTGATTGTTGGCGCCGGCCCGGTGGGCCTTTCGACCGCGCTGTTTCTCCAGCATGCAGGATGTCCGGTGCGGATCGTGGATGCCAATGAGGCCCCCACCACGCTCTCCAAAGCCCTGGTGCTCTGGCATCGCTCGCTCACGGTGCTGGATCCCGTCGTTCCCGTGGAGCGATTCCTGGAGTTCGGGACCCGGATTCATGGCGCACGGTTCTTCAACCAGGGCGCCCAGGTGGCCACCCTGCCCCTGGAAGCGCCCGGCCATCACGTTCCGGCGGGGCTGTTGATCCCGCAGTCGGCGGTGGAGGCCCTCCTGGTGCAGACGCTCGAGGCGCGGGGTGTCCGCGTGGAGCGCCGGACGCAACTGACCGCGTTCGAGCAGACGGTGGATGGAGTTCGCTGCACCCTGGAGGGGCCCCGAGGGACGCAGAGTTTTTCGACCCCGTACCTGGCCGCCTGCGATGGCGCGCACTCCACGGTCCGGCATCAACTGGGGATCGCCTTTCCTGGTGAGGCGGTTCCCCATCGCTGGCTGCTGGGTGATCTCGACGTCGCAGTGTCCGACGGGGTCAACCCGCACGCTCCCGGCGCTCCCTCCGAACGGGACATCGAGGCGGGATGGATTCATCTCTCCAGTTCCGACGCGGGGGCGATCGCCCTTTTTCCCATCGCCCCCGGACGGCACCGCGTGATCGTGGATGCCGGACCCGCGGAGCTTTCGGCGACCCGGCAGGATCCCCCCCAGGAGGAACTGCAGACCGCGATTCACCGGCGCACCCGGCTGCAATGGCGTGTGCTGCGCAGCCACTGGCTCGCGGAGTTCCGTGTCCACGAACGACAGGTGGCGGACTATGTCCATGATCGGGTGGTGTTGGCGGGTGATGCCGCGCATGTACACAGTCCGGCGGGCGGCCAGGGCATGAACACGGGCATCCAGGACGCCGCCAACCTCGGGTGGAAGCTGGCCCTGGTCGCCTCGGGGGCCGCCGGTCCCGACCTGCTGGCCTCCTATCACGCCGAACGGCATCCGGTGGCCGCCGCCGTGCTGCGCATGAGCGGGCGCATGCTGCGCGCCTCCATGGCCACCCATCCGGCCATCCGCCATCTTCGGGACCTGGCGATGGCCGCCGCCCTGCATGTCCCCGCCGTCCGGCACCGCGCTGCCGCGGCGCTGACCGAGGACGACATCCAGTACCTGGACAGCCCGCTGAACGGCACCACCACGTCCGCGGGCTCAGTCACGCCCGGACACTGGATTCCCGACCTCGAATCGCCGGTTGCCCACGGCCCGGCCTCCTCCCTCCAGTGGCTTCGAGGCCGACCCGGGACACTCGGCACGCTGATTCTCGGACC
>JAFLEG010000331.1 GCA_017302195.1 Verrucomicrobiota bacterium | reverse complement strand
GCCCTTCGGGGCTCACCACGCGGCGCAGCCACTGGCGGAGCTCCTGGGCGGTGGCTTCGTCGAGCACCTTACGCGTCAGGTTGTGCAGGGCCTCGGTGCCGAGCTCGTGGCCGTGCGTCGTCTCGAGGATGGAGCCCGTGGAAAACTGGGTGCTGCCGCGTACCCACAGGGCGCACACCTCGGGCAGCACGGCGCGGGCCACGAGGGCGAGGGAGTCGGTCTCGCGGAAGGCCGGAGACTCCGCGGCGGCGGGCATCGCGCGGGCGAGGAGGGGCTCGTCGCCTGGGTCGAACTTCACCCGCGAGCTGACGTGGTACTGCAGCGCCGCGGCGAAGCGGATGGCCGTGCTGGGCGGCGTACGCGGGGACATCTCCAGCGAGGCCCCGCGGCGGTCGAGGACGAAGCGCGCGGTGCGGCCTACGTCGAGGTCGACGGCGCGGGTGCGGTACACCTCGGTGCCCTGGGCGGGGTCGCCCTCGCGCTCGGGGATGCCCCACAGACGGAAGGGCTCGGCGCCGGAAAACATGCGCGCGACGGCGTAGCCGAGGTCGTCGGTGGTCCACGGGACGGGCACCATGATGCGACGGCCTTCGGACTGTGCCCGCGCGATCACCTCGGCCTGGGCGAGGTGCTCGTCGACGAGGAAGCGCACGATGGTCTCGTGCTCCTGAAACGACGAGCCCACGGCGGTGAGCTTGCCGTTGTGAAACACCTCCGCGAGGCAGTAGCGCGCCTCGTCGCCGAGCCGCACCCGCACGGAGTACACGCTCGTCGCGTCGGGCAGCACGTCGCTGTGCCGCAGGCTGTGGAGCGTGTCGCGGGCGCGCGGTCCCCAGAAGCGCAGCGTCACGGAGTCGACGCCGTGCTCGTCCGGGGCGCGTCGCAGGGGGCGGCGGTCGTGACGGAGGGAGAAGAGCACCATCTTCGCGGCGGCGCTGTGGGCGAGTCGCTCGAGCGTCTCGGGCGGCAGCCACACGCACTCCAGCAGCCCCGAACCCGACACCAGCGACAGGTGCACCCGGTCGGCGTCCTTGGCCACCCCGACGGTGTAGAGCCGACACACCCGGCGGTCGCTCGTATCGAGCCAGAGCTGCAGCTCGCCCCAGGTGAGGGCGATGAGCTCGGGGTCTTGCGTGGGCTCGACGGTGATGCCCAGGTCACGGCCGAGGGAGGTCCGACCGCCGGCCGCGGTTCCCAGGCCTCCGCCAATCTCGACCTGCTCTCCGGCGACGGCGGCGAGGGAGGGGATGCCGGCGGTGGCGGTGGCGGACCGATGACCGGCGGCAACTTTGCGCCCTGGTCCGACCGCCTTCGTGAGGTGGAGGAACTGGTGGACGCACCCGAGATGCGGTCCGGTGTGGCCGGGGCCCGGGAGCGGGCGCGCCTGATGCGGCTGGAGATGCGGCGGGATCTGAAGAAGCCGGACTGGACCGTGGTGCGTCTGGAGGTGCTCAAGCCCCTGGTGGAGGTGCGACGGCAGATCGCCGAGGAGCTGGCCCGCCGCGGCTCGCGCGATGCCCTGGTGCCCCTGGATCGGGATCCGGTGCCCAGCCGCTACACCGAGCTGGTGCGCCGCTACTACGAGGAACTGGGGAAGGACCGCTGACGATGCTGTTTGCCTCCCTGGTTCTCGCCAATCGCCCCTGGCTTCTGCCAGCCCTGGCCGCCGCGGCACTGGCGGTCGTGCTGCTGGTCTGGAGCTACCGGGCCACCCCGCGCGGCTGGGTGCGCCGCACCGGTCTGGTGCTGAAATCGGTGGGCATTGCCGCCCTGGCCTTCTGCCTCCTGGAGCCGCTGTGGTCCGGCCAACAGGCGCGGCCCGGTGCGAATCGTTTCGCCGTGGTTGCCGACAACAGCCAGGGACTGGGCATCCGCGATGCCGGGGCTGCGGAGACCCGCGGCGCGGTCCTGCGGTCATGGCTCGATACCGGACGCCGGGAGTGGCCGGCCGCGCTGGCCGAGACCTTTGACGTGCGGCGGTACCGGTTCGACGCGCGCCTGCAGGCGATTCCCGACTTTTCGGATCTCGCCTTTGACGGACGCGCCTCGGCCCTCGGCGCCGCGCTGCGCACCCTGGCCGAGCGCAGCCGGGGGCAGCCGCTCGCCGGGGTGCTGCTGTTCACCGACGGGAACGCCACCGACCTTCCCGCCGGGGTCCTGGACCTTCCGGACCTGCCGCCGGTGTATCCCGTGGTAGTGGGCAACGCCGGCGCCCTCCGCGACCTGAGCCTGCTCGACGTGCGCACCAGCCAGACGGCCTTTGAGGATGCCCCGGTGACCATCGAGGCCGATGTGGCGGCAGTGGGGCTGGAGGGACGCGAGGTGACCGCGCGGCTCAGCGACGAGTCGGGGCGCACTGTGGAGGAGACGACCCGCCGGATTGAGGCGGGCGACGGGCCGCTGAACTTCCGGTTCCGTCCCAAGCCGGAGAAATCGGGCCTGGTGTTTTACCGCCTCTCTGTCGCCGTGGCCGGCGGGGTAGAGTCCGCCGCCGGGGAGGCTGCCGAGGCCACCCTGGCGAACAACACGCGCGTGGTCGCGGTGGATCGCGGGCGCGGACCCCATCGCATGCTCTATGTCACGGGGCGTCCGAACTGGGAGTTCAAGTTTCTGAACCGCGCCCTGCAGGAGGATCCGCAACTGGAGCTGGTGGGCCTGATCCGGGTGGCGAGGCGGGAGCCCAAGTTTGATTTCCGCGGGCGCGCCGGGGAGACCAGCAATCCGCTGTTCCGCGGATTCGGCGAGCAGTCCCGCGAGGAGGTGGAGCGGTACGACCAGCCGGTGCTGGTGCGGCTGAACACGCGCGACGAACTGGAGTTGCGGAGCGGATTTCCCCGCACCCCGGAGGAGCTGTATGGGTACCACGCCGTGATCGTGGATGACCTGGAGGCCGAGTTCTTCCAGGCCGACCAGCAGGCGCTGGTGCAGAAGTACGTGTCGGAACGCGGCGGCGGATTTCTCATGCTCGGCGGCGCGGAGTCCTTCCAGCAGGGTCGGTACCATCGCACGCCGATCGGCGACCTGCTGCCGGTGTATCTCGACCGGCGTGCCGACGCCGCGCCGGCCGTGCCGCGGCGCCTGGTGCTGGCGCGCGAGGGATGGCTGCAGCCGTGGGCGCGCATCCGGGACACCGAGGCCGATGAACGGATCCGGCGTGAGGCCATGCCCCCCTTCCTGGTCGTCAACCGGCTCAGCGAGGTCAAGCCGGGCGCCAGCGTCATCGCCACCGCGGCGGAGGAGTCCGGGACCGAGGTGCCCGCGCTGGTGGTGCAGCGCTTCGGCCGCGGCCGCGTCGCGGCCCTGACCGTCGGCGACCTGTGGCGCTGGGGCATGCACGACGCCGAGTCGCATGCCGACATGGACAAGACCTGGCGGCAGTTGGCGCGATGGCTGGTGGCGGATGTTCCGGGACGCGTGGAATTGTCCGCGGAACCGGTGCCGCAGGATCCCAACGGGGCGATGCGGCTCCAGGCGCGGGTCAAGGATCCGAAGTTCCAGCCCATGGACAATGCCCGGGTGCTGCTGGAGGTGCAGCCGGTCCTGGTGTCGGACACCGCGCCTGGCGCCACCAACCTGCTGCGTCTCGCCTGCGAACCGTCCGCCGCGGAGGCCGGGCTTTATGAGGCGGTGTATGTGCCGCGGGTCACGGGAGGTTTCCGGGCGACCGCCGTGGTGACCAATGAGGTGGGGGCCGAAGTGGGACGTGCGGAAGCCGGTTGGAGCACCGACCTGGCCGCCGAGGAATTCCGGTCGCTCGTGCCCAATGTCGCCCTGCTGGAAACGTTGGCGCGCCGGACCGGAGGCGAGGTGGTGCCGGCGGCCCGTCTGGAATCCTTCGTCCGCACCCTGCCGGCCCGCAAGGCGCCGGAGATGGAGTTCTGGACCCGTCCGGTCTGGCACACGCCGCTCATGTTCGCGCTGGCGCTCGGTTGCCTGGTGTCGGAATGGGGCCTCCGGCGCTGGAAAGGACTCCCGTGAGCGACGAGCCGACTGCTGAGCGGCGGGGGACTGGATGCACCGCGGAGGCGCCGAGGCGTCGAGGCGGAAGGCATGGGATGGATTGCGTGGTGGAGGTCTTGCCGGATCCGGCACCCCGCGGTGTCCCGATCCGGTCCCTTCTCTGGGCCTCAGTATCTCTGCGGTATGGTGTCTTCGTCGTTCTCTGCCTCGTCTCCTGCCTCCTCAGTGGGGCAAGGGCTGCCGCGCCGGTTCCGGACGCCCCGTCGGTGATCCTCGTGGTGGGCGCGGCGGGGGAGGCCGAGTTTGGCACCAATTTCGTCCGGCAGGCCGAGGCCTGGACCCGGGCCGGGGAATCCGCCGGGGCGACGGTGACGCAGATCGGACTGGGCGACCCTTCGGGAACGGGGGATCGGGAGCGGTTGCAGGCCCTGCTCGCCTCGGAACCGCCAGAGAGCCCGCGTCCGCTGTGGCTGGTCCTGATCGGACACGGGACCTGGGATGACAAGGAGGCCCGGTTCAATCTTCGCGGCCCCGACATCTCCGCCACCGACCTCAACGCCTGGCTTCAGCCGATCCGGCGTCCGGTGGCGGTGATCAACACCGCCTCGGCAAGCGCCCCCTTCCTGAAGGTGCTCGCCGCCACCAACCGCGTGGTGATCGCGGCGACGCGCAGCGGGGTGGAACAGAACGTGACCCGTTTTGGGCTGCCCTTTGCCGAGGCGCTGCAGGATCCGTCGGCGGATCTGGATCGCGACGGACAGGTGTCGCTGCTGGAGGCCTTCCTCCTGGCGTCCCGACAGGTGTCCGAGTTCTACGAGACGCGCGGGCGCCTGGCGACGGAGCATGCGCTTCTGGAGGACACCGGGGATGGGTTGGGAACTCCGGCAGACTGGTTCCGGGGGGTGCGGGCTACCAAGCGGGCCCGGGATGGTGCCCGTCTGGACGGGACGCTGGCGCAGTCCTGGGTTTTGGTCCGCAGCGCCGGGGAGCAGGCGTTGTCCCCGGAGGATCGGATCCGGCGCGATGCCCTGGAGCGCGACATTGAAGCGCTGAGGGCACGGAAGGCCTCCCTGGATGCGGATGCCTACTACCGGTCCCTGGAGCTGCTGCTGCTGGATCTGGCCGGTGTGTATGAGCGGTCGGATGGGTCCGGGAAGCCTTCAATCAAGTAGTTCATCCGGCCCGCCCCCGGCCCGCCCCATCGAATGCGGTTCATGAGCGATCCCGATCGAAGTCTTGCCCCTTGATATTGTGCCCCTTGCAAGACCGGGCATTCCGTGGCTAGATCATCATCACGTAAGGCTGGATGTTTAACCACGATTTGCTGAGCTTTCGTCGCCGGCTCCCCCAAGCCGGCCTTCTCATTCTCCTCGGAATTCTTTGCGGCGTCGGCACTGGCCTCGTCCAGGCGGACCCTGCATTGCTCGGGCAATGGCCTGGTGTGGTGCGCGATGGGGAAGCCCAAGGGGTGGTGGTTCGCGAGGATTTGAATCTCGCCTTTGTGGCGGCCGGGGAAGCCGGTCTGATGGTGTTTGATGTGTCGGAGCGGACGCGTCCCTTCCTCCGCGGCCGCCTGGACACCCCGGGATTTGCCAAGGCTCTTCATGTCCAGGATACCCGGGCCTATGTGGCCGATGGCGAAGGCGGGTTGGCCATCATTGATGTGGGTAATCCGGTGTCCCCGCAGCTTCTCGGGAGACACGATACGCCGGGGGTGGCCGAGGATGTGGTGGTGGTGGGCGGCCGGGCGTACATCGCGGACGGCAGCGGGGGATGGCTGGTGGTGGATGTCAGCG
>JAFLEG010000330.1 GCA_017302195.1 Verrucomicrobiota bacterium | reverse complement strand
GAGGGCCCCGCGATCTACACGAAGCTGACCCTCATGCTGGCAACGGTACTGTCGCGGACGATGGACAAAGCCGACCGCCTGCTCGCCATCTCGCGCATGGCCGAAATCGCCTGCGCCCTGGAGCGATACCGCCTGGCCAGCGGCGGGTATCCTGAGGCGCTGGAGGCCCTCAAACCCTCGCTGATGTCCGAAGTGCCACTGGACCCCTGCACCGGAAAGCCCTTCGCCTACCGCCGCACCGCCGCCGACTCCTTCCAACTGTATTCGCTGGGTCAGAATGGCCGCGATGACGGCGGCAAGTTCGTCCGGGACGATGCTGTGAACGACTGGGTATGGCCGGCGGCCGTGCCGATGGACCGCAAAGAGCGGATGTTCTGAGCCGGTTTGGCCCTGGTATGGGGTGCCTTGTACGCGATGGAGATGCTCACGTCCCGGGTCCCGCTCCTAGGCTGGGTTCTGGCCGGCCCCGGCACGCTGTACGGCCTCATGCTTCTGGCCCGTTGGATCGGCCTCAGCTACTGCGCCCAGCGTCACCGCATCGGATGGGAGTGAGCCGTCGGTGGAAACGGGTCTGTCACCGTTGGCGCTGCCATTGGCATCGGGTATCGGACGGGTTGGACTCAATCCGCAGAGCTACCGGGCACCGGAGGCGGGAGCTGCCGCCAGCACCGTCTCGATAGACTTCACGGTGATGGGGTGGAGATTGTCCCGGGAGCTGGCGAGCACCTCCCGCGCGAAGGCGAGACCGTCCGGTGTGCGGGCCAGGGCGCGGTAGAGCGGCAGGACCATCCGGCGCCGGCCCACCCGGGAAAGGTACTCGGTGATGGCCGGACGCGCCCCGAGGTATCCGCTGCGGATGGTGAGCGGATACCAGACGTGGGCGATCTCCACGTTGGACGTGCCCGTGAAATGAAAGCGGGCATCAAGCGCCCGAAGCTGGGCGGCAGTCAGGGTCTCCGGCATGCCCGCCAGAAAGTGCAGCCACTCCTGGGAGGACCATCCCGTGGTGAGGGATGCGGCGTGAGGCGTGCCCTCCGCCAGCCAGCGGGTCCGGGCGGCATCCACGGCCTGGAGCCGCGGCGACTCCGTGGCGGGCGCGGTGTCGGGCACCCCGGGCTGGTACAGCCAGGCGTCCACCTCCGTCGCACGCACCTGGTCGGGATGCCGCTCCAACAGGTGGGTCCGGGCGTAGGCGAGGAACTGCGGTGTGGAGATCGATTGAAAGGCGAAATGATCGAAGTACCCGCGCAGGAAGGCATCGAAGTCCTGGCGTCCGATGCGCTCCTCAAGGAACTGCAGGAACCAGGCGCCCTTGGTGTACACGGTGGCGGTCAGATGTCGGTCGGGATCCGGCAGGGCGCCGGGTGCGATGACCAGGGACTGCAGCGCCCGGTTGGCATCGGTAAATTCGGACTTGAGCTCCTGTCGGGCCGTGAGCCGTTCCATGTCGGCCCATTCGCGGCCGTAGAGCTCTTCGATGATCCGGCCCTCCACGTAGGTGGTGAACCCCTCGTTCAGCCACATGTCGCGGTTGGAGGAAAAGGTGACCAGGTTGCCGGACCAACTGTGGGCCAGTTCATGGGCGACGAGGCTGACCAGCGAACGGTCGCCGGTGATGACTGTCGGGGAGACGAAGGTCAGACGGGGGTTCTCCATGCCACCGTAGGGAAAGGACGGCGGCAGGATCAGGAGGTCATACCGCTCCCACCGGTACGGACCATACAGGCGCTCGGCGGTGTCCATCATGCGACCGGCATCGGCAAACTCATGCGCGGCCCTGGACACCATGGCCGGCTCGGCCCAGATCCCGATCCGCGGGGTAATGGCCTGAAACACCAGGTCCCCGGCGGCGATGGCCAGCAGATACGACGGAATGGGCTGCGGCATGCGGAAGCGGTAGTCGCGGTTCCGCGGCGCGCCGGGATCGTTGTCGGCACTCATCAGCACCCGCACATCGGTGGTGGTGGTGATGCGAGCCTCATAGGTGAACCGGACGGACGGGGTGTCCTGAAGGGGCACCCAGGACCGCGCATGGATGGGCTGCGACTGGCTGAAGAGAAACGGCAGCCGCCGGCCCAGCGTCATGGCCGGGGTGAGCCATTGGAGCCCGGAAGCGCCGGGCGAGGTGCTGTACCCGATGCGGACCCTGGGCGCGGGCCGGCTCAGGCGAATGGTGAGCCGGCTGCCAAGGATGGGGTCGGCCGGCGCGAGTTCAAACGGCACGGCGGCCCACGCGATGCCATCCGGGGACGCCTCGACGCTCCGGAGGACGAGGTCCCGGGTGTCGAGCACCAACTCTGTGCCCGCCGGATCGGTCCAGGTCAGATCCAGGGTCGCGGTGCCGGACAGCACCCGGCGGTCGAAGTCCACCGCCAGGTCCAACGCCAGATGCCGGATGGCGACCCGGTCGGGCTGGGCGTGGGAATGCTCATCCCGGCCCCGGGCTTCCGGGGCGGGCGGGGTCAGGGCGGGATTCTGGACGGGTGGGGTGGTTGCGGCAGTGGCCGTCCAGCCAGCGAGAATTGCGAGGGCAACCCAATGCCAGACGGGACGTCTGCTGGACCTTCGAGGGCTTCGGGCATCGTTCATGGCCATCCAGTCACTGAAGGGAGGCAAGCCCCGGCGGGGCCGCCCGCTACTGCCGCTCGTACTCGCCCTTGCCGACGCGCTTCAGCACGGTGAACCCCGCCTTCTTGGCGTCCGAGATGGACAGCGGCTTGGTGATCGCGGGCGTGCTGAAATTCGACAGCACCTTGCGGATTGGACGCCGGCACGCCGGGCAGGCGGTGAGTTCCTGGGCGCTCAGGGGGCGTCGGAGGGTGAACCGGCCGCCACAGGCGGCGCAGTTCCCGTCGCAGAGCTCGTACTCGTAGAGCGGCACGCCCGCACCATGCCACAGCGCGGCCGAAGTGGAACGGGGAACCTTGGGGAGAAGGATGAAGGATGAAGGGTGAGGGATGAAGTGAATGCGGCGACGCGGTATTGCTGAAAACTGAAGACTTGGACCTGAAAACTCCCCCGCTCAACAGCGCTTGCCTCCGGCCCCGGGTCAGGACAGTTTCCGGCCGAATCTATGGCACCCGTCACCGTTGCCGCGAATCAGCCGCTTCAAAGCCTCGACGAGGTCGAGGATTTCTTCAAAGCCCGGTATCCGGATCCCTCAAAGCCGGCGCCGGAGAAAAAGCCGGTGGTCGGCTACGCGCCGGACAAGAAGGAGGCCGAGTTCCGGAATTATGAGGCGGACGCCCGCCCCACCGTCCGGGAGTTCTACCGGCTCAACCACCAGTTCCAGACGCGCGAATTCGTCCAGGCCAAGAAGAAGCAGTATCTGGGATTGAACCGGATGCAGATGGGCGTCTGGGAGGCCGCGGAATATCTGAACCAACTGGTGGATGACAGCGATCCGGACACCGACATGTCCCAACTGGAGCACCTGCTCCAGACCGCCGAGCAGATCCGCCGGGACGGCCAGCCGCGCTGGATGATTCTCACCGGGTTCGTGCATGATCTCGGGAAAATCCTCTGCCTGTGGGGCGAACCGCAGTGGGCGGTGGTGGGCGACACCTTTCCGACCGGATGCGCCTACGATCCGCGCATCGTGTTTCCCAGGTTTTTCGAGGCCAACCCCGATTCCGGAAAGCCCGAGTACCAGACGCGCCTGGGCATCTACCAGGAGGGATGCGGCCTGGATGCCGTGGACATCTCCTGGGGACATGACGAATACATCTACCAGGTCTGCAAGGACTACCTGCCCGACGAGGGCCTGGCGATGCTGCGCTTCCACAGCTTCTATCCGTGGCACAAGGAGGGCGCCTACGACTACCTGTGCAACGCGCGCGATCGGGAACTCCTGCCCTGGGTGAACCGGTTCAATCCGTACGATCTCTACACCAAGAGCCACACCAAGCCGGACGTGAAGGAGCTCAAGCCCTTCTACGACGAGCTCATCCGGGAATTTTTCCCGGACAAGATCCGCTGGTGAGCGGACCGAGTTTGCGGGCCTTGCGGTCATGGAACCACGGAGGCCCCGCGGCGGGGATCAGCGGGAGAATCCGACGAGTCCTTCGGACTGGTGGATGGGGAAGATGAACGTCCGCCGTGAGGCCTTGGGCCACCCGGTCAGGAGCCAAGGCGGTTCCCGGGGAGGCTCGCCCTACGGCGTTTGGGCAGATGCAGAGTGCCAGGCGATTGGCGCCGGTTCAGCGCGACCGGGCGACGAACCTCGCCATCCGTTCCATGGCCACCTCCAGTTGATCGAAGGCGGTGGCGAAGCAGCAGCGCACGAACGTCTCGCCGCTGGCGCCAAACGCCCCGCCGGGAACACAGGCCACCTGCTCCTCACGCAGCAGTCCCAGGGCGAAGTCGCGGGCCTTCATCCCGGTGCCGGCGATGCTCGGGAAGGCGTAGAAGGATCCCCGCGGCAGGGCGCAGGGCAGGCCCATGTCGTTCAGGGACTTCACCACGAAATTCCGCCGGAGCCGGTACTGCTCGCGCATCATGGCCGTGGCTTCGGCCCCATGCTCCAGCGCCTCGATCGCCGCCTCCTGGGCGATGATGCTGGCGCAGAGCATGGAGTACTGGTGGACCTTCATCATGGCCTCGATGAGCGGCACCGGACCGCAGGCGTAGCCGATGCGGAATCCGGTCATCGCATAGGCCTTGGAGAAGCCGTGGAGAAAGATCGTCCGCTCCGCCATGCCCGGCAGCGATGCGATCGAGACATGCTCCCCCTCGAAGGTCAGTTCCGAGTAGATCTCGTCGGTCAGCACCAGCAGATCGTGACGGCGCACAACGCCGGCGATGGACTCCAACTGCTCGCGCGTCATGGTGCCGCCGGTCGGATTGGTGGGGAAGTTCAGCATCAGCACCTTGGTCCGCGGGGTCATCGCCGCCTCCAGGGCCCCGGCCGTCACCGCGAAGCCATCCTCCGCCCGGCAGGCCACCGGCACCGGCTTTCCATGGGCCAGCACCACGCTGGGGGAATAGCTCACGTAGCAGGGTTCGTGGTACACCACCTCGTCGCCCGGGTTCAGCACGGCGCGCAGGGCCAGGTCGAGGGCCTCGCTCACCCCGACCGTCACCAGGACCTGACTGGCCGGATCATACCGCACGCCAAACTGTCCGGCCACGTACCGGCTGATCGCCTCGCGCAGGCGGAGGAGTCCGAGGTTGGAGGTGTACTGGGTGCGACCGCGCTCCAGCGCGTAGATGGCGGCCTCGCGGATGTTCCAGGGCGTGACGAAGTCGGGCTCGCCGACGCCCAGGGAGATCACCCCCGGGGTGTTCTGGACGATGTCAAAGAAGTCGCGGATGCCGGACCGGGGGATTCCCGAGACGTGATCGGCGACAAAGGGTCGTGGACTGGACATTGCGTGTGGCGACGTAGGGAAGCGAACGCCGTCCCGGCCGGAAAGCGGATTCCGGCGGGCCGTCTGTCTTCGCCTCCAGGGATGGGATCAGGCGCGGGACAGACGGCGGATGCACGCCGCGGCGGCCCGGGCCGCCGCAGGGGCGGCCACGAGGGCGAAGCCGGTGGCAGGCGCGCAGATCATGACCGGAAGACAAGAGCGGAAACCCGCCCCCGGAGTCAACGTCCGTTCGGAACCAGGCGGTAGAAAACTGCCAGGTTCACCACCGAGGCGCTGAGAGCACCAAGGGAAGACGGTGGGAATTGTGAGGGGCGGAATCCCGGTTCGGCGAGCGGCGCTGCCCCCATGCATTCTGCGTGGCTTTCGTGTCTCCGCGTCCCTGCGGTGCCAGTGCTCTGA
>JAFLEG010000033.1 GCA_017302195.1 Verrucomicrobiota bacterium | reverse complement strand
TCGGCCTGCTTGTCGTAGTCGATGCTGCATTGCTCGTAGATGTCGGTGATCTTCAGGTAGAAGCGCCGCTCGCTGGCGCGGATCTCCCGGATTCGCTCGAGCAACTCGTCGAAGTAGTCCTTGCCGAAGCGCTTGTTCAGCTTCAGTCGCTCGTCATCGAGGACGAATCCCTTGACGATGAACTCCCGCAGAGTCCGGGTCGCCCAGATGCGGAATTGGGTGGCCTGCGTGCTGTTGACGCGGTAGCCAACCGAGATGATTGCATCGAGGTTGTAGAACGCGATGTCACGGGCGACTTCGCGGTATCCCTCTGTTCGAACTCTCCGGATTTTCCGGAGAGATGCCCCCTCGGCTAGCTCGCCGCTGTCGAAGATGTTTCGCAGGTGTTCGTTGACGGTCCGCACGTCGACGCCAAACAGCTTGGCCATGCGCCGCTGGTCGAGCCAGAAGGTCTCGGACTCGTAAAGCACCTCGACGCGCACGGCGTCATCTGCGGTACGGTAGAGGATAATCTCGCTCTCTCCCGCGTCGTCCGTCGTCATGCGTTCTCTGGAATGAGGGTTCGCGAGTGCGAGACGATGGTCAGCGACTTCGAAGCCCGTGTAATCGCCACGTAAAGTTCCTGCACCGAGAGATGATCCGGCTCCCAGAGCAGCACCGAATGGTCGAACTCGAGCCCCTTCAGAAGCAACGGCGTGCCGATGGTGCGTCGATGCGTAAGCCGCCCTCGATGACGGGCGCGGGTTCGAGCTTCCGCGACCATGGCGGGCAGATCGGCGAACGTCTCGCCGGTGCAATGACGGAGTGCTTCACGAAGCTGGAAGACGCACTCGCGTCGATAGAGCCGCCAGTCGTCCCTGTGAGCGAGAACTCCATCCAGCCACGCAAGCGCGTTCGCGGGCGTTGGCGCGTTTGCCAGTACTTTGAGCCTGTCCGCGTGGCCTCGGTTCTTTGTGATGCGTGAGACACCGCGACCAGCCTTGATGGAGTCTACGGCCGTCTTTAACGCGGTCCCCATAGCGGTCATGCGCTCGGACAGGAACTCGACAAGGGTCTCAATGACTGCGGAGCCGTCCTTATCGCCAAGCGTTACGCCGAGCTGCAGGAGGTCCGGGTCGTCGAAGCGTTCAACCACCGGCCACCGCCCTCCCATGCGCTTCGCGAGATCCTGACACTGGTTCGGCCGCTTGAGAATCGCCACCACAGTCTCATTCGCCGAGAAATCCACGCTCCGGCATGCCGTGGCCCATGCTTCGGATGCATGGAGAGCTCCGCTGGTAGAGCACCACGCGATCGGCGCATCGTCCGCGATCATGAGGCTTCCCGTCGCTGCAAGCTGGTCTCGAGCCGCAACGAGCCACTCGCCGAGGGCCGCATTGCGCCCGTCACGTCGCCAGCGCCATGGTTCGGTGAGCGCGTCATCCACGACGTCAAAGCTGGACGTGATGGTGGCCCATGGCACGACCGGGTCGTCGCGGAAGCCGAAGATGGTCTGCAGCGGATCACCGACAGCCCGGCACGGGATGTACTCGGCGAGCGCACTCACAAGTGTGTGTTGTCTCAATGAGCAGTCCTGGTACTCGTCAACCAGCACGCCACCGTAGCTTTCGCTGATGACCCTCCTGCCGAGTGCGGTTCTGCAGACCTTCTCGGCTCCGGGGTAGGTCGCCGTCCAGTCGGGATCGGCTTCGGAACCGGGTCGGTAGCCCGAAATCGCAGGGTATGCGGCTCCGTAGCGAAGGCACCACCCGGCGATCGTGTCGAGGTGGAACTTGTCGTGCGACACGCGCATGTCAGCGAGGCGCCTTTTGATGGCGGCGACTCCTGCGTGCGTGTGGGTCAGGACGAGCTGACGGCCCGATCTTTGGTCGGCGACGAGTTGGCCGAGCAGCTCGGTCTTTCCGCAGCCGGCGGCTGCGACGGCAAACGAGCGCCGCGATCCGAGCATCGCTTCAACCGCCGCGTTAGCCATGCGCGAACTCCTTTAGCTTGCCGATTACCCCGTGCGTCGGTGTGTTGGGAATCGCGCTCCAGTGCTCCGCGATGAGGCGACCGAGGAATGCGCCCTGTTCACGCGACTTGAACCAACCCTGTTTCTTCGCGACATCGCCCAGCGCTTTACGCAAGGAATCAATGTCGACAATTTGCGGCCAGATTATCGGCTCCGCATCGGCCAAGATCGCCGGCGTTACCCTGAGCTGTGCTGCAAGTGCGTCGCGTCCGCCTCGTCCGCCTCGTTTGTCGGCTTCGATCGCCATCTTTTTGATGGCCGCGACAGGAAGGTCCGCCGCCAGACGCTGCTCGGTGCAGAGACCATCCGGCCATGCGAGGACGACAGATCCGGCAGCCTTGCTCGGCTTCGACTTCGCGTCGGAGTCGATAAGCAGCGCGACCTCGTAGCCGAGCCTCGCGAGATGACCAGATATCTCGGCGGGCTGCGTGCCACCGCCACCATCGACCACGACGATGCCCCGGTAGCCGAAGCTCCCTCCGGTCTCCGTCGTCCACGCATCGTCGAGCGCCTGGCAGAGGCCGACCTCCGTCGCCCCCTCCGCAACGATGACTTTGCGGGCTAGGAGCGCTTGTGGTGTTCGCTTCAGGATGTAGTCGAAGGCAGCGGGAAGGGAGTGCACCGATACCGCCCCATCCGGCGCTCTTCTTGTAACCGTGACCTCGGTGGACTCGAGCTCGTGAAGGACCGTCGGCGAGTGCGTTGTGAAAATGAGCTGCCCTTTTGCGAGGCCATCGCCCTCTGGCGCGCGACCACGGAGGACACGAAGAAGTCGCCGAATGCGGTGGGGTTCGAGTCCGTGCTCGAACTCGTCCACGACGGTGAGCCCGGACTGCGCCGCAGCCTCACGCTGCATGGCGACCGTGAGAAGCCGCCGCGTTCCGAGGCCCGCGCGTCGGGTCGGCACCTTGCCGTCGTGAAGCGAAAGCGCACCTGCGGCGACTGAGAGCGCCGACGCATCAAGGTGCGGGACCAGCATGTGCCTGGGCGCAACGCCGAGGTTCTTCCCCAGCACCTCGACCTTCTGTGCGGCCGCCGTGAGCTTTTCGAGCCCGTCGGTTTTCAGACCCGATCGTGCTCGGCGCGCCGCCTCCGCGAGGACCGCGCCGACGGCATCACCGCTGTCGGTGAGGCGCGTGAGTACCGATCCCCTGCTCCATCCGAGGTGCTGGTCAACGTAGCTTCCGACGCGGAGCATGCCGAGCGCCTCCCGGTCACGTGCCATGAATGGGTGCTTCCCGCCGTCAGCATCGACGACGCTCCAGATGGGTTCGAGGCTCGCGTCGACGCGCAGTTCGACGACGAGCGCGTGATCTTCCCCCTCGTCCCCGGACGCGCGAACGGCTTGGCTGTTCGTCGTGTCGAAGCCATGCAAGAGAAGCCCAAACTTCGAGTCGCGATAAAAGGTCGCCTCCAGGTTCGTAATGGTGGCGCGGATGACGATGGTCACGTCCGTTTGGAGGTCCCAGAAGTCCGTGTCATCGAACGCGACGTTCCACTTCGGTGAAAGCACGCGCTCGATGGCGTCTAGGATCGTCGACTTTCCCGAGTCACCCGGACCAACAAGCGCTGCGGTCTCAGGAATATGCCGCCAGTCGAGTGATTGAATCCCCCTGAAGTTTTCAATCTGAAGTCGACGTAGTTTCATGCGGCGTTATCCACGTCGAATCGGCTGATTGCAGCGGCAGCAATGGTCGCAGATGGGCGCTCATTGTTCAGCGCACAGGCACGCTGTGCTTCCCGTGGCGGCACGTGCAGGTGTAGCACCGACTCAGGTTTCTCCACCTGCGGGGGGTTCTTCACGTTGAAGGTTATGCGGGGCTCGACGACGCGGCCAATTTGGCCCTCATGTTTCGGCCTGGCGAGGTTGATCTTGGGGGAGAGGTGGTAGGTTTACCCGCCGTGGTCGGTGGAGTGGAGCTTCAATTGAGCTGTGCGCCAGTGGAGGCTCGACGACATCACTTCGCCATGACGCGCACAGCTTGGTAGATGCTGTGCCGCGGTCCCCCAATCGTTCCTCGGGACGCGGGAATGGCCGGGTGGCCCAACGTGCCGGACGGATCAGCGAGGCCGCTGGATCTTCAGCTCAATGTCGCCAAGGTCGAAGGGGACCTCCGGATTGGCGGGATCGGGCTCCGGGATGGTGACCGTCCGACGGGCGAAGCCCTGCCACGGAGCCGCGCCCTCGCCAAAAAACAGTTGCCTGGCGTGACCTTCGGGTAGCGCTCGGATGCTGAGGGAGTATTCACCGGGACGGACGCCGCGCGCGGCAAAGTGGCCGTTGGAATCAAACTCGAGGGTATATCGGCGCCATGCGCGGAGTTGATCCCGCCCCTCGTCGCTTTGGGTCCACACAAAGCGCCACTGACGCCCCTCCTCTTCGGACAGTCCCGATGGCGGCTTCGAGAAGGGAAGAGTTTTGGAGAGGCTGGAACTGGCCACGACAAGCCGCCAGTCGTCCACCGGGAGCGGCTCCGAGGACCGGATGCGGCCGGTCACCACGCGCCCTGAAGGATCCGGTTCCCCGACGACCGCGGAAACGGTCTCACCGGCAACGACCGTGACCTGAGTGTCATCAGTGAACGGAATTCCGATGCCCGGGTTAAGGTGAAGCACATACTCGCCGTCAGGCACCCCTTCGATACGGAACCTCCCTGCGGAATCGGTCACCCGATGGAAGGTCCTCGGATCCGGAGAAATGCAACCCGCCTGAACGACGGTGCTGGCATCAGAGAGGGCCACGGCCTTTCCCGGCTGCGCCCGGCCCTCGCGGCTCACCACGCCCTCGATCATGCCGAAGGGTTTCAGTTGAAGGGTCACCGGGCTGTTGCTCCCGATGCCAACCCGGCCAAAGCCATTGCTCGAAACCGCGGCGACGGTGTGAGGCAAGCGGACCACCGGAAACGCAAACCTCCCGGCGGAGTCCGTGTTCGTGTGAATGCCTTCGGTCCAGCGGAGGAACCGACCCAATCCCAGGGTCGCCGACTTCTCCAAGGTGCAGAGGGCGACTTCCGCTCCGGCCGCCGGGGAACCATCGGGATTCAGCACCACACCCCGCACGCCGCCATCGGGGTCCTCACGACGGAGCTCGAAGTCGCAGCGGGCGCCACCGTTGTCCGCCGGCTTCGGATACCCCACCACCGTCTCGTATCCCGGCGCTTCGATGCGGATCACGGGCTCGCCACCCTCGGCGAATTTCAGCCGGTACTGCCCGTTGGTCCCATAGAACAACTCGCTGCGCTCAAAGTTCGGGAACTCCCGTCCGGTGCCGGGAATGGCCTTGAATCGGGGGATGGCGGCGCCGCTGACGGCATCCACCACCGATCCCGTCACCACGAGATGCGGCCACAAGGTGAGGGTGTGCTCGGCGTCGCCCACGCTCAGGGGGAGGTTGCGGAGATACTGGTGACCGGGGGCGTAGGCGGTGAAGGTAAACCGTCCCCCCGGCGGAGCACTCTGCCATTCGACCCGCCCGTCAGCATCGGTTCGACCATCCCATCCCAGTGAGCCATCCCCGAATCCATCCTGCAGCGCCAGCGTGGCGCCCTCGATCGGCTCGCCATGGGTGGAGACCATCCGGACACGCAGCGTGGCGCCGGGATCCAGGGTCACGCGGACCGGACCGCCCCCGGCGGTGACGCTGAATCGTTTCGGCGCGTACTGCTCCGCGGTCGCCACAAAGAGGACCTCGCCCTTGGGCAACCGCCCGACGCTGAACTGTCCCTGGGCGTCGGTGATCGCCCCGTCTCCGTGCCAGGACTGCCTGATGCGCGCCTTCTCCACGGGCGCTCCGGTGGCATCCACCACCCGGCCGTAGGCGACTGCACCCGGCTGCAGTCGGGTGAGCGCCCGCCGCGCATTGACCGCCGCCCAGGCTTCGCGTCCTGCGGCCGTGTCATTGTCCCTGTTGACCGAAAGGGAGGTCTCCGGGACGTAGTCCGGGTGCTCGAACTCGAAGGCAAAATGTCCACGCTCGGGCGAAACGGTGTCACAGATCCAGCGTCCCTCGGCATCGGTGGTTCCCACGAAAAGGCGCCGCAAGAATCCCACGCGTTCCCGGTCCTCGTCCGGCTCGCGCCACGAGGTGTCGCTGAGTTGGTAGTTGAGCCAGACACCGACTCCCGCCTTGGGGCGTCCCAACTCATCCACCACCGTGCCGCCGACGGCCTTGCCGCGTGCCAGGCGGAGGGTGTGGGCGTCGGGACGCGGGTGCTGCCAATCGGCGCGC
Source organism: Verrucomicrobiota bacterium (assembly GCA_017302195.1). Lineage (GTDB taxonomy): Bacteria > Verrucomicrobiota > Verrucomicrobiia > Limisphaerales > UBA9464 > UBA9464. The sequence goes on along the minus strand of JAFLEG010000033.1, from coordinate 7,999 downwards.
CAGGTGACGAAGCGGTTCTCGTATCCCGGATGGTGCGCCCCGGCATCCAGGCGCATCAGCGCGCCGCGAGGCAGTGGAATCCGGCATTCGCCGCTGGCGTCCGTCGTGAGGTCGTCCGGCGCCAGCCATTCCCCGTCCGATACGAAGTTGAGCGGCACCCGGGCGCCGGCCAGCGGTTGGCCGGTGTCCGCGGCAACCACCTGGAGGCGGAAGACCTCGGTGCCGGACAGCCGTTCGGGTTCGCCCGCGACGTGGAGCGGCGCCTGAGGATCCGCCCCGGACTCGACGGCCGGCGACGGAGCGGTGGAAGGCGTGCGGCGTTCCCGGGGAGTGATCACCAGGAGGCCGAGCAATGCGGCGGTTCCCAGCAGCGCCCCGGCCACCTGGAGCCGGGTCCGACGCCATGCCACCCCGACCTCCCGGGCCAACATGGCGGCGGCTCCGGCGGTGGCAGGCGCCTCGGCGAGACCCCCGATGATGGTGGCGGCCAGTCCCGGGGGCGGCGCGGCGATCAGGCGATCGGCGAGCAGGCCCGCGAGGGTGACCACGGACACGGTGACTCCCTGACGCACGAGCAGGTCCCGCAACCGGTCGAGCGCCCGGGCCACCCGCTTCTTGGCAGCCTCCTCGCTCAACCCGAGCGCGTCGCCGACTTCCCGGTGGTTCCGTCCCTCGGCAAAGCGCAGGAGCAGGGCGCTTCGATCCGCCGCGGCCAGGCGGGCGAGCGCCTCATCCAGTTCGGGCGCCAGTCGGTTCCAGTGAGGGTCGGAGGCGTGAAGGTCCTGCATGGCGAAGGCTTCCTGTTCGCGTCGCTGGCGGCGGATCTCGGATCGAAGGGCCCGGGAGGCCACGAACCGGGTGGTCTGGAACAGCCAGGCGGAGAGCACCCCGCGGCGTCCGAGCGAGCCGGCCTTGCGGGCCAGCAGCAGGAACACCGCCTGGGCGACGTCCGCGGCCAGGGCGTCATCCCGGACCTGCCGTCGCGCAGCGGCGTGCACCAGTCCGAGGTGGCGCTCCACCAGCGTCGAAAAGGCGGCCTCGGATCCCTCGCGGGCGTAGGCGTCGAGCAGCTTCCAGTCTTCCATGGCGGCGATGCGGTTCACCCGGGGAATCCCCGCCGCGTCGCCCGTTCGGGACAAGCCGAATGATTCCCCGGGTCAGTGCGGAGGCGCCTCTCCCGGTCCGGCGCGGCCCCCCAGACGCCGCCGCACCGCGTGGGCGTAGAGGGCGATGGGAACCAGGGGCAGGATGGTGATGGCGACCAGGAGGACGGTTTGCGTCTGCCCCGCAGACGGGTCGGCGAGAAGCTGACGCGCCACCGCGTCGATGGCATGCCGGGCCAGGGACACCGGCCCTTCCGCGGCGTGACCGGCGATGGCGAAGCCGCCGCTCTGGGCCGTGTCCCAGCCGAGTGCCGACAGCCAGGCGCAGGCCTTGACCCCAACGGCCATGCAGCCCACGGCCAGCAGTCCGACCGCGGCGGTGCCGAAGGAGAGCACCCCCACGCTGAGCGAGCCGACGGCAATAAACCCAGACCACCACTGACAATCAAACCACGCTCCTCAACGCCCCCCCATGAAACGGAACACCCCATTCTCCACCCTCCGACGTCCACTGTGCACGGCCCTGGGAATTCTTGCATGGCTCGCACCCGTCCTTTCGCCGGCGCGGGCGGCGACCACCCCGGCCCTGCTCGATGACTATTCGGATGCCAAGCGCAACCGGAACGGCATCGAACGGCTCCTGGTCAACGATCAGGCCGCCGGCAGCAAGTCGTCGGCGAGCCAGAGTTATGCGGACGGCGTGCTCTCGATGCGCGGCGACCTGGTGCCGGGCCGCGGGGTCCCGGCGTTCATCAGCCTGGTCTCATTCCTGTCGGCCGAGGGAAAGCCGGGCGACCTGAGCGGCCATCAGGGCGTTCGTCTCCGGGTGAAGGTCACCAAGGGGATCCTGTGCGTCCAGGTGGCCAGCGCCGAGATCACCAACTTCGACTACCACACCGGAGCGCCCATTGCCGGCGGCCGCGGGGAGTTCCAGGAAGTCCGCGTGCCCTTCAAGAACCTCAAGCACGGCTGGTCCGAGCAGACGGCGCTCAACCTGAAATCCATCACCAGCATCAACCTGGTCTTCTTCGTGACGGTCAGCCACTCCTTCCGCATGGAGGTGTTCTTCCTGCTCGCCGGCTTCTTCAGCCATCTGGCCCTGCAAGGCCACGAGGTCGGTGAATTCCTGAAGTCGCGTGCGCTGCGCATCCTCGTCCCATTCGCCGTCGGCTGGTTTCTCCTGCGGCCGCTGATCGAGTCCGGCTGGATCCTCGGCGCCGCCAGCCTGCGCGGGGATGTCCATATCGGGGCCGGACTGCTGGGCGGCTTCCAGTCCCTGGCGACCCTGCCGGCGGGGATCTTCACCGGATCGCACCTGTGGTTCCTCTACTACCTGGCCCTGGTCACTGCAATCGCCGTGACCGTCCGGGCTGCGATCACCGCCACCGGCGACTGGCGGGAACCGCTGAGCCGTCGTTCGGACGCCGCCGTCGCGTGGCTGGCCACCTCACCTTTCTGCGTGGTGATCCTCGCCCTTCCGACGGCGGCAACCCTGTGGTTCATGCGGATCTGGGGCATGGACACCCCCGACCCATCCCTGCGTCCGCACCTGCCGGTGCTGCTCATCTACGGCGGCTTTTTCACCCTGGGATGGATGCTCAGCCGGCAGCGCGAACTGCTGCCAATCTTCGGCCGGCTGACGCCACAGCGTTGGCTCCTGGCGGCAATGGCTGCAGGCGCCGTCCTCCTGCTCGGCGGCATTGAGCGTAATCCGGCGCATCCCCGTCATGCCGCGGCGCATGCGGCGCACGTCCTGGCCTACGCCCTGATGATGTGGTCGCTGGTGTTTCTCACCCTCGGCGTCTTCCAGAAGCTGTGTTCGCATCCCAACGCCTTCGTGCGCTACGTCTCGGACTCCTCCTACTGGATGTATCTGATCCACCTGCCGATCGTCGTCTGGCTGCAGGTCGCCGTGGCGGAACTGCCGCTGCACTGGTCGCTCAAGCTGGCCTGCATCTCCATGACCACCCTCGCGATCTCCCTGATCTCCTACGACCTTTTCGTGCGCCCAACCTGGCTCGGGGGCATGCTCAATGGTCGCCGACAGGACCGGGTCCTCATCCCGTGGGGCCTCGGCATTCCCCGGCGTCTTCGGTCCCGGCGGCAGGCGATCTCCGGGGCCGCCCTGCGTACGGCACCCTGAACCTGCATGGGGGAGGGCGGCGATCCGCCCTATCCCGCCTTCTCTGTGCCTCGGCGCCTCTGCGGTGCCATCCCCTTACTTCACCGTCGTCGCAAAGATTCGCGCCTCCTGCTCGGTGATGACTCCGTCGTGGTTGGTGTCGCAGCGGGCCACGGCGTCGTTGAAGGCGTGGTTGGGTCCGGTGACCACCTTGCGTTCATGGTCGAACACGATGGGGATGGAGATCTCTGTCTTGCTCTCCGAGTGTTTCCCGCTGTTGGGCACGCGGCTGAGCGCCTCGTAGAAGGTCCGCGCCGCGGCATCAGACTCAAAACTCACTGGAGTGCGGGATTCGTCGTGGACGATCGTTTCGTGGGTGTGGATGCAGCCGCAGAGCAATCCGGAGGCGGCGAGGAACAGGGGAGCAAGGCTCTTCATGGAATCATCGGGGCCAATCCATCGGCCCGTTGCCCTGGAGCACCCGGGAGATGGACGGGCAGTTTCGGGGAAAGTGTGAAGTGTTCCGTTTCAAGTGTTCAGCAAAAGAGGCGTGCGGCCCCGCCTGACGACCGACCACTGCTCACCGATCACTGCTCACCGATCACCGATCACTGCTCACTGCCTCCCCAACTTCCCCCTGTCCCCCCGCGCCCGACCCCGCCAAAGTTCGCCCATGCTGTCCCGGGTCGCCCGCCGTCTTCTTCCCGGCCTCCTGGCCGTCGGGATGACCCTGGGCGACTGGCCCACCGCACGGGGCAACGGGGGACGCACCGGAGCCACGTCGGCGGAGATTCCCGCACCACTCCTGGAGGCCTGGACCTGGTCCACGCCCGCCCCGTCACCCGCCTGGCCCGGCGAGGCGCGGGGCAGCCTCTGGCAAAAGCTCACCAATTCGCTGACGGCGCGGGCAGCCGATGACCTCGCGCCGGTGCCGATCCTGGCCGGCGGACTGGTGATCGTGGCGACGACCCATGATGAGGTGCGCGCCATGGACCGCCGGACCGGCGCGCTCCGGTGGCGGCATTTCTGCGGCGGTCCTGTCCGCTTCGCCCCGGCGGTGTCCGGCGACCGGGTCTTCGTGGGTTCCGACGACGGCACCGTGCAGTGCCTCGACCTGGCCACAGGCGCGCCGGTGTGGAACACGCGCATCGGGCCCGACCGGCCGCGCATCGCCGGCAACGGACGCCTGATCAGCCCGTGCCCGGTCCGCAGCGGCCTGTTGGTGTCCGAAGGCAGGGTGTATGTCGCCGCCGGACTGTTCCCTCTGGAGGGAGTGTATCTGGCCGCCCTGGATGCCCGGGACGGCCGGCTGGTGTGGCGGCGACATTTGGGGAGCGTGTCGCCCCAGGGCTATCTCGCCGACGCGGGAGCGGAGATCGTGGTGCCTCTCGGACGCGCCTCCCCGAAACGCTATCGCAAGTCCGATGGCGCCTACGTGCGGGATGTCACCTCGGCCTCGGGCACCTTCGCCGTGGTTGCCGACGGGGAAACCTTGTCGGGTCCGGGTGCCACCGGACAGTTCGCCACGGGCGACCTGCGCAGCGGCGCGAAGCTGGTCTCGTTTCCCGGTCGCCAACTGGCCGTCACCGCCGGAGCCGCCTACCTCGTCAATGGATTCGAACTGATGGCGCTCGACCGCGGGATGCTTCGCGAGCACCGCGGCGACTTGGCCCGGGCGGTCCGCTGGAAGACCGACTGCGGGGGAGGCTCCGCGCTGATCGCAGCCGGCAGCCGGGTGGTGGCCGGGGCGCGTGACCAGGTGATGATGCTCAACGCCACGAACGGCAGTGTCCTTCAATTGCTGCCTGTGCCCTCTCCCGTGGCGGCGCTGGCGGCCGATGAGGCCGGAATCGTGGCAGTGACCCGCGACGGCGTGGTGCGCGCCTATCTGGGCGGGATCCAGCCGGCCGACGCGGTGGCGTCCCGTGCAGTCACCCCGAGCGTGTCCCGGGAAGCGCGATCGCAGGCGGAAGCCTGGATCCGGCGGCTGCCGTCGCCCCGGGGCTTCGCGCTGTGTGCCGGTCCGGCCGATGCGATGAAGACCATCGCCGCCGTGGTAGCGGTTTCGGAAATGCATGTCGTGGCGGCAGTGCCCGAGCACCAGGTCGGCGCTCTCCGGGCCGCCCTGGCGGACGCCGGTTGGCTGGGCACCCGGGCGGCGGTCCTGCCACTCCATGCGGATGGCCGGATGCCGATTGCCGACCACCTGTTCAACCTGGTGATCGGTGACGCCCTGCCGGAGGCCGAGACGCTTCGGCTGCTGTGCCCCGCGCCCTCGGGACTTCGGGTGCGGGGCGATTCGGTGCGCGAGGCGCCTCCGGATGCCACGGCCGGGGCCTGGACCCATCTCTACGGCACCTCGGGGAATTCCTGCGCCTCCTCACAACCTCTGGACGGGCATCCGGCGCTGCGCTGGTTTGGTGGACACGGTCCCGAGCGGATGCCCGACCGTCACACCCGGGGCCATGCTCCGCTCGCCGCCGGCGGCGTGCAGGTGTCGCTGGCGGAGAATGGCCTCATCGCCACCGACGCCCGCAACGGCACGGTGCGCTGGAGCCTGGATCTGCCCGAGTCCATGCGCTACGCGATGCCCTACGATGCGGGGTATGCGGTGCTCACTCCCGACGGTTCCCGGCTGCACATCGCGGTGAATGCCGAACTCTGGGCGGTGAATGCCCGATCCGGCCAGGTGGTTTCGCGGCATCCGGTCCCGACGCCGGATCGGGAGCTTCACTGGGGGTGGATCGCACTCGATGGAGGCGTTCTCTACGGCAGCGCGGAATCCGCCGCCGCCCCGCGCACCCGCAAGGAGTACGAACTTGTGGACCTCGATTACCGCTCGGAGCGTCCGCTCGTCTGCTCGCGGGCAGTGTTCCGCTCCAACAATCGCGGGGGTGCGGACTGGCTGCGCCGGGTGCCCGGCCTGCTGGTCAATCCGACGCTCGCGGTGGACTCGGGACGCGTCTATGCGGTCGAGGCGCGCGGCGCCGTCGCACGCGGGCGCAACGCCGACCGACTGACCTGCGAACAGATTCTGGAGGACGCCTGGGTGGTATGCCTCGATGGAACGGATGGCCATGTCCTCTGGGAGCAACCCCTGCGCTGGGACGAGGCGCGGGATATCCTCGGCCTCGCGGTGGCCGGCGATCGTGTGCTGCTATCCGCAGCCCGCAGCGTGGGGGAACAGGCGGAGTATCGCCTGCGCTGCCTGGCGGCGGCCGACGGACACGCGCTTTGGGAATCCCGCGGCAGGAATCCGGTGAAGGACCTGTATCACGGACAGCAGGTGAAGCGTCCGGTGGTGCTCGGGGACCGGGTCTCGTTCGAGAGCGACCTGTTTGAACTGGCCACCGGACGCCGCTGGGTGCCGCCCGGTGCCGCACCCGACTGGATCCTGTCCCGTCCCGGCCATGCCTGCGGCGGCATGACGGGCGGCCGCGACGGCCTGCTGTTCCGGGCCGACAACCCCACCCTGTTCCGGCTTTCGGACGGCGCCTTCACCCGTCTTTCCCCGACGCGGCCCGGCTGCTGGCTCAACATCCTGCCCGCGGAATGCGGCGTCCTCATCCCCGAAGCCAGCGCCTCCTGCATCTGCGAGTATCCGATCCAGACCTCGATGGGATTCGCCTTCACCGACGCCCCGGCGCCCGTGCTCCCGGACATCGTCCCCTGGGGTGCCATAGTGAAGAACGGTGGCACCGCAGAGGCGCGGAGACACAGAGAAAGACGTAGTCGTCTGGGGGGGCAGAGATCGCCGAACAATCACCGTGGTGGGTCAGGTACGACGGGATGTGGATCATGGCGTCGGGGCTGCGGAGGATGTGAAGCGATGCCGTTGCACGGCTCAGGCACTGCGCTTGCGCGCGAGTTCGCGACGAAGGGCGGCGAGGGGGAGGGTGTTGATCACGTCCTCCCGGGTGAGCCAGCCCTTGCGGGCGATGGCGGCGCCGAGGCGGAGGAATCCGGCATGCTCCAGGCGGTGGGCGTCGCAGTTGATTACGCACTTCACCCCCTTGGCCCGGGCCCGCTGCCAGAATCGCCAGTCGAGATCGAAGCGGTAGGGCGAGGCGTTGAGTTCGATCCAGGTGCCGTGCGCCGCGCAGGCTTCGATCACCGCGTCGAGGTTCACCTTGTAGGCGTCGCGTTCCAGAAGGAGGCGTCCGCTCGGATGCCCCAGCATGTGCACCTGCGGATTCGACGCGGCCTGGACCAGACGCCGGGTGTTCTCGGCCTCACTGGAGCCCGGCACGTGCAGGCTGGCCACCACCACATCCAGCCCGGCGAGCACGTCGTCGGGAAAATCCAGGCCGTCCTTCAACACATCCACCTCGGTGCCGGTCAGCAGTCGGAACTCCTCGCCATCATCCTCCTGCTTCCGGTTGGCCTCTGCGACCGCCGCGATCTGCTGACGGAGCCGCTTCGGGTCGAGTCCGTTGGCCTGAAAGCTGGCCCGGGAGTGGTCGGTGATCGCCCAGTAGGCCAGCCCCAGCTCCTGCATGTGGGCCGCGATGTCCTCCAGACTGTTGCGTCCGTCGGACCAATTGGAGTGGTTGTGCAGGGATCCCTTCAGGTCGGTCCACTCCACCAGCCGGGGCAGCGAACCGGCCGCCGCCGCCACCATCTCCCCGTGGTCCTCGCGCAGTTCGGGCGGCACGTACTCCATGCCCAGCGTGCGGTAGATGGCCTCCTCGTCCGGACACGTTTCGCACAGCGCCGGGTCGCGGGTTTCCTCCTGGCTGCGGAAGAGTCCGTATTCGTTCAACCGGAGTCCCTG
>JAFLEG010000329.1 GCA_017302195.1 Verrucomicrobiota bacterium | reverse complement strand
CGCGCACCTCGGTGAACTCGACGTCGAGCTCGGCGGCCCGGAGCGCGGCCTCGGCCGAGTGCACCGACTCCTCCATCTGGGCCTGGAGCTGGACCCGGGTCTCGAATTCCTCGGTGGACATCGCCTCCGTCTTCACCAGTCCCTGCGCCCTCTGGACGTCATTGCGGGCCAGTTGGACACGGGCGCGCGCCGCGCCCAGATCGGCCTGGAGGCGGTCCACAATCGCCCGGTACGGCCGCGGATCGAGCACGAAGAGCACCTCGCCCGCCTGAACCTCGCTGCCCTCCTTGAAGTGGACCTTCTCGATGTAGCCGCTGACGCGGGCCCGCACCTCCACCGTTTCCGGCGACGCCAGGCGTCCGGTGTATTCGTCCCACTCGCTGATCCGCCGGGAGACGGGTTCCGCGACTAGCACCGCCGGCGTGACCGGAGGGGCCAGGGCGGGCACCGAGGAGGGGTCGCATCCCGAGGCAATCAGGCCGAGGGCGACGGCCAGGGCGGCACCGGTGTGGGATGTGTTCATGGGGAATCCGCAAGGCATGCCGGCCGGCAGCGCCGCCGGACACCGGAGCATGGGGCAAGACGCGAAGAACCTCAACGAGACCGGCGGGACCCGGGCGCTTCGGCGAGTGAACCCCCCAGAGGACGGTACCCCTCCGCCGTTCAACGCCTCACGGAACCGGAAGGTCCTTGACGCGCGCGGCAGCGGTCAGGCGGTCGTTCGAATCAAAGGTCAGTTGCAGGACCGGACGCCCGGCGGGAGTTCCGCAGTGCCCGGGTTCAGGCTGCCCTCGTTGTTGCCGTCGAACTCCGGAAGCTGGAACCGGAAGGCGTAGGTGCGGGCATCGGGAATGTTCCAGTAGCCCACCTTGCCGCCGTCCGGGGTGGAGGACGACGAAACCGGCGCCCCATACTGCCGCACCGCCTCCTCGTAGGTGTACTGCCCGCGGCGCGCGTTCCAATCCGGTTCGCGCGAAGCGCAGCCCATCGCCACCATCCAGGGCAGGATCGCCAGGGTCTGAAGCCAGGAGCGGACGCGCAGCGCGGGCATGCCGGCAGAGTGCCCGATTGGCCGGAGCCCGACAATCCCTCCGCATTGCGGACAGGCTCTCAGTCGATCTTTGCCTGTGGAATTGCCTTGCGCCTCCGGGGGCTCCCGTAGTCTCTAGCGCGAGTTCCTTGAAGCGCCGGCTTCGATCGAAGACGGCACGATTTCAAACACAGTTGGAAGTGCGGGAATCCCGTGAGAATCGGGAACGGTAGCGCCACGGTATCGGGTTACGACCCCCCACAGGACGCGAAAGCGGATCCTGGCAAGCCACTGGACACGGGTCCGGGAAGGCGGGGGCGAGGACAGAAGCCCGGAGTCCGGATATCGCGCCGGCTGTGCTCGTCGGTCCTGCGGGTTTCCCGCAGGGCACTTCGCCGCCCAGCGAAGGATGAGGCCAGCCCGGCCGGCCTGTCTGCCGTCCGGAGCCCCAGAGTGTCTGGACGCCTTCATTCTCGGTTTCGCGGGGAGGAAGGCGTTTTGCGTTTCTGGAAGGCTCCGCAACGGGCATTCCCGGGCGCAGGCCCATCCCCTCTGCACTGGTCTCTTGACTCACTCACTCCCGCGCGCCCTGGAACGGCGTGCGGGTCGTCAGCAACAGACCTGTTCATGCATTCAGCCTCCCTCCGGCCGGCGCTCCTGCTCACGGCCTCCCTCGCCACGCTTCCCGTCGTCCGCGCCCAGTACGCCAGCAGCGTCGTGGACTTCAACGCCGGCACCGGCGGTTCCGCCGGCTATGACAATCCGTCCACCGCCCTCGGCGAACCCAGCCGGGTGACCGAGGGTCCCTTCGGCGGTCCGGTGGATCCCTTCGCACCGCCCTACCTCAACAGCCAGTTGGTCAGCATCGGCGCCGGCGGTTCCCTCACCGTCCGCTTCGATGCCCCGATCCTGAACCATGCCGCCAACCCGTTCGGACTCGACTTCATGGTGTTCGGCAACAGCGGGTTCGCGGTGACCAATGCCTACGACGAGAACTTCGAACCGATCGGCACACCAGCCACGGATGGCAGCCTGTTCGGATCCGAAGCCGTCACGCGTGTGTCGGTGAGCACGGACGGCCTGACCTTCTTCACGCTCAGTCCGGAACTCGCGCCGGGAATTGACGCCCTGTTTCCCACCGACGGCTCGGGCGATTTCTCGCGTCCGGTGGATCCAACGCTGACCACCGCCCAGTTCGCCGGGCTCACGCTGGAGGGCATCCGGGCCCAATATGGTGGCAGCGCCGGCGGCGCCGGATTCGACCTAGGCTGGGCCCGCGATGCCTCGGGCGCTCCGGTCACCCTGGACTCGATCCGGTTCATCCGCGTCGAGGTCACCGGCGGCAAGGCGGAGATTGACGGGTTCAGCGCGGTGGCGACGGTGCCGGAGCCCGGCACCTGGGCGCTCCTGGGAGCCGGCCTTGCCGGATTGCTCTGGAACTCACGCCGCCGGTCCGGACGCTCATGACGGCCTCCACCGACACTCCCTGCCCCGCGCAATGCTGCGGCCCGGGCCGGTGTCCGCTCTGCGGCGGACCCAACGCCTGCCGTGAGGCCTCCCCGGATCCCTACAAGGGGCCGTGCTGGTGCGAACGCCGCAGCTTTCCCGAGGCGCTGCTGGCGCGTGTCCCCCGGGACTCTGTCGTCCGCGCCTGCATCTGCGAGCGATGCCTCGTCGAATCGCAGGGGATCCACGCGGCTCCGGAAGCGGCACCCGCAGATTCCTACCTGGATCCGGAAACCGGGTACCCCGTGTTCACCGCCGAGTACCTGCGCCGCCGCGGCGAATGCTGCGACTCCGGATGCCGCCACTGTCCTTGGGACCCCAACGCGCCGCCCGCCCCGAAAAGTAGCAGCCGACGTGAGGAGGCTCCGATCCCTCGCTTCCTCACGAGCCAGAACCCGGAACAACAGAAACAGAGTCTCGTAACCTCGTCTGCTACGGGTCTTCGAGGGGCTCTCCTTTCGGCGATAATCCTGTTCCTGCTGGCGTCGCTTGCGCAGCACTGCACCACGGCCTCGACGCTGATCGAGGAGTTTGGGTCGGATCCGCTGGATCGCGGCTGGGTGGCCAGCGGCCAGACGAATCTCTACGCCTGGGATTCTGCCGCCCAGCGGCTGGAGGTCACCTGGGACTCCTCGGCGCCGCACAGCCTGTTCGCCCTGCCCCTCGGGCAGACACTGACCACCAACGAGTCGTTTGCCTTCGGGCTGGATCTTGTCCTCACCGAGGCGGAGGGGGGTATCCGGCCTCCGCGCTCGGGCGCCATGCAGGTGGCCTTTGGGCTGCTCGATCTCCCGCGCGCCCGGCGCGAACACTATCCGCGGGCGGCCGGCCGGGCCTTTGACCTGGTCGAATTCAACTGGTTTCCCCAGGGGGAGATTCCCGGATTCGGCGTGGTGGATCCCACCGTGTCCCCGGTGCTCTTTGACTCGGCCGGACGCGTGGCCGCGTCCTTCACCTTCCCTCTCGAGCTCACGTTGGGAGTGCCTCATCGCATCCGCTGCGAGTTCGACCGGAAGCAGCGCGAGCTCCGGACCACACTCATCTCGGGAGGGGTGGAGCAACCCGTCCGCAAGGTGACGCTTCCCGCGGCCTTTGCCGACTTCTCGCTGAACGCCTTCGCGCTCATGAACTGGAGCGAGGCCGACAGTCCGTTTGATTCCGTCCTGGCCCGCGGCCATGTGGACCGCATCGTGATCGAACTCCCGCCGCCGCCGATTGGAACCGTGGAAATGACGATACCCGGGGAGGTGAACTTCGCCATCGTCGGGGGCTGGCGATACGATGTGGAAGCCTCGGAGGATCTGATCCACTGGATCCATGTCCTCGGCATCGCCGGATCCGAAGGCCGGGCCATGGTGCCGGATCACCGCGTGATTCCCTCCGGCAGGCAATTCTACCGGGTGCATGCTACCCGGCTTCCCAAGCCCGGGCTCCTTCCTCCGCCGTGAACGCCTCTCAACGCAAGCCGGGGGCGGTGCGTCGCAGCGCGACGGTGGCCTTCACGCTGGTCGAACTGCTGGTGGTCCTGGCCGTGATCGCGCTGCTGGCGGGCCTGCTGCTGCCCTCCCTGGCGCAGGCGAGATCTGCCGCCCACACCGCGCGCTGCACCTCGAATCTGCGCCAGTTGTCGCTGGCAGCGGGATTGTACTGGGACGATCACCGCGGCGTGGCCTTCAGCGAGCGCACCGTGCGTACCAACGGCGGATGGCGGTACTGGTTTGGATGGCTGGAGGACGGGGCCGAGGGGGAGCGCGCCTTCGATCCGGCCGCCGGCGCCCTGTGGCCCTACCTCAGCGCGCGCGGCGTGGAGACCTGTCCCGCACTGGAACGCCGCGGGGCTCGGTTTAAGTCCAAGGCCCGCGGCGCCGCGTTCGGCTACGCCTACAACCTGCTCATCGGCCCGCGGGGGCGTCCGGGCATTCTCCTCTCCGACGTCACGCAACCCGCGGCCCTGGCGTTGTTCACCGACGGCGGCCAGGTCAACGACTTCCAGGCGCCGGCCACCGCGGAGCATCCGCTGCTGGAGGAATTCTACTACTTCGACACCAACCGCCTCGGGGCCACGGTCCACTTCCGGCACGCGCACCGCGCGCAGGTGGCCTTTGTGGACGGCCACGTCGGATCGGAATCACCGGATCCGGGGTCCCTGGACCGGCGGCTCCCCGGGGAACTGCTGGGCCGGCTTCCGGACGCGCGGGTGATTCCGTAGTCACGGTGAAACACGCCCAAACTTGGCAGGGATGGGCTTCCGCACGTCCGCAATTTCCTCCGCAGCGCGTGTGGGGACGTTGCGGGGAGTCTGGGAAGTGTTGCGCGCGGGGGCTTCCCGTGATGCGCGTGGTTCGCCCACGAGCACAGCGGCTTTGAATGGGGGCGCGGTGGAACACGCCCCAACCAACCCGGGTGGGCCGTGCCTTTCCTTGAATAACGGGAGGCCGCGGATTCGAGGCCGCCGCCGAATAGCGTCAGCGGGCGGGAGTCCGACGGACCAGTGAGTTGAAGGACTCTTCCCACCATGAAACAAAAGCTGATCGCAGTGCTCGGAACCCTCGCCGCCCTCGGCCTGGCACAGGCCGGTCCGGTGGCCTGGAACGTCAACATCGGCGGCATCGGCGGCCACGTGGGCTTCGGGGTGAACGTCGGCAATGTCCCGCCGCCCGCTCCGGTGGTCGTATCCCGCCCCGTCGCCGTGTGTCCTCCACCCTGCGTGGCGCCCCGCCCCGTCTGTCCGCCCTCCGTGGTCGTCATGCCACCGCCCCGGCGACACTGGCGGCGTCCGATGCCGGTATTCGTGGCGCCGCCCCCGGTGATCTGCACCCCGGTGGTGATGGCGCCGCCACCCTGCGGCCCTCGGGGGTTCGCGCGCCCCATGTTTCCGCAACCGCCGGTGATGGTGGTCCGTCGCTGATTCCCCGCCACCGGCCGATGCCGGTCTTCACAGCGGCCGGGGTTCACGACCGCGGCCGCTCATCCACCACCGGATCCTGGGCGCGGATGTCATTCGCCTCCAGGGTCACGGCGCCGGCCTGACGCCCGATGCGGACCCCGGTCTTCTGACGGCCGGAACCGGTGTCCTCGATGGTGTTTCCCCGGATCACCGTGTCGTGGGGCGTCAGGCGGGGATGGAAATTGCCAAGTTGTTGGCCTATGTCAATTGGGGCAGACCAGTTCGAGGGTCCGATGTTGAGGCGGTTTGTATCGTCACATCCCAGCAAAGCGTGTTTGAATTCGTCGAT
>JAFLEG010000328.1 GCA_017302195.1 Verrucomicrobiota bacterium | reverse complement strand
CGGCCCGCCTCCGCGGCCAGGGTGCCGCGGACGGCGTGGAAGAAGAGATAGCCGTCCAGCGCCCCCGACACGGCGCCGCCCTCCAGGGCCGCGAGTCCGGCCGCCGGTCCGCGGACCCGGGCCACGGCCACCGCACGGTTCAATGCCACCACCGGCGAGGGATGGCACCGCGCCAGTGCGTCGTACAGGGACAGGATGCGCCGCCAGTCGGTGGACACCTCATCCGGCGCGGTGGCATGACAGGCGGCAATGCCTGCTTCGAGGTGGTACGGGGAGAGTGCCTCACCGGCGGCCGCCAGGCCCAGGTAGCCGATGCCCTGTGAAATCATCCCGCCATCCCAGAGCCTGCGGTTCTGCTCCCGCAGCCGGAGCGGATTCCCGGCGTCATCCACCCGAGCGGGCAGCCGGGCGGCGTTCAACAGCAGCAGGGCCGCCAGCGCGAAGGTTCTTGGACATCGGGTGGCAGGGTGGGCCACCAACTGCAATCCCAGCCGCAGCGCCTCCCGGCACAGGTCCTCACGCACCAACCGGTCCCCGGAGGAGGCCCGGTAGCCCTCATTGAAGAGGAGATAGATCGTCGCCAGGACGGCATCGAGGCGCGCCGGGAGCTCTTCGGGAGGCGGCACCTGGAAGCTGAGCGCCAGATCGCGGATGCGCTGCCGGGCCCGCACCAGACGTTTGCTGATCGCCGCCTCCGAGGTGAGGAAGGCTGCGGCGATCTCCGCGGGGCTGAAGCCGCACAGCGTGCGGAGCGCCAGTGCCGTCTGCGCCTCCGGAGAGAGCGCGGGATGGCAGCAGACGAAGAGCAGGCGCAGCGTTTCGTCGCCCGGGACCTCCCCGGCGGGTGCGGGGTCCGCCGCACCGTCAGACATCCAGAGCGACCGGGCCTGACCGATGCCCTCCTGCTTGCGCTCCCAGTTCTGCTCGCGGCGCCACTGATCCAGCGCCAGGTGTCGCGCGGTCTGGGCGAGCCAGGCTTCCGGGTGCTCCGGAATCCCGCGGTACGGCCAGGTCTGCAGCGCCCGGACAAAGGCCTCCTGCACCACGTCCTCAGCCATCTCCAGGCGGTGCACGCCCCACCGGGCGCAAAGCTGCGCCACCAACCGGGCATGCTCCCGCCGAAACAGGTCCTCGGTCATTCCACCCGCGGCACGGGTTGTCCCGATGCGGGAGGCTCGGACGCCGCCTTCACCTCGGCCATGGGACGGCACAGGTCGGCGACCGGACGCACCTCGATCTCGGCTCCGTGGTCCAGGATCGGACACGCCTGCGCATGCCGGACCGCATGCTCGAGGGAGGGCACGGCCAGGAGGAAATAGCCGGCAATGGCCTCCTTGGACTCCGCAAAGACGCCGTCGGTGACGGTGCCCCCTTTCGGGCCGGAGACCCGCTTGCCCTCCTCCATCAGGGGCTGGGCGCCGCGGTGGATTCCCTGCCGGGTCAGGCCGTCCACCCAGGCATAGAAGTCGGTCATCACGCGCGCCAACTGCGCCGGCGACATGCCGCGGTTCCAGTGGGTCCCGCGGATGAGCAGGAGAAATTCCTCGGTGGGATTCTGTGGATTCATGGCCGTGGCAGGATGAACGGGTCAGGCCCGGACGGAAATCGCATTGATCATCCACGTCACCCCGAAGTGGTCGGTGACCACCCCGAATGCCGGTGACCAGAAGGTGGCGCCAAGCGGCATGCAGACCGATCCGCCCGGGGACAGCGCCGCAAAGCAGCGCGCGGCATCGGCGGCATCCGCCACCCCCAGTGCGAGGGAGATTCCGGCAAAGGCGGGGTGTCCCGCCCCGTGGCAGTCGGACGCCATGACCAGGGTCTGCCCGACCCGGAACGCGGCGTGCATGATCAGGTCGGGATTCGACGAGCCGCATCCGCCGGTGGCGCTGCCCTCGGACGGCGGGGCATCCTTGAAGAGCATCCGCTCCACAATCTCGACACCCACCGCCTGCTCATAGAAGGCCAGCGCTTCGGCGCAACGGCCGTCGAAGTTGAGGTAGGCGCTCACCGTCCTGCCGGCGGGCACGGTGGGTGCCGCCTCCGCCAGACGGGTCGGGGTGATTACCGCCGGTCCTTCGACCAGTGCGGCGAGCTGATCGGTGCATTGGCCCCATCCCGCGTGAAAGCCCATGGCCTCATGGGCCTCCCGGTCGGCCACCGAACTGTGATGGACCTGCACATGGTACCGGGTGCCCTCCCCCTCCGGTTCGAACGTCAGCACCGCCGTCATCGGGAAATCACAGGTCCCGGGCGTCCGCTGCGGGGCATGCTCCCACGCGGACCGATAAAGACTGGTGAACACCAGCCGGCGTCCCGGCACCACCTCCAGATACACCCCCTGGTGGGGCATTTCGGTGCCGTCCGGCAACCGCATGACCACCTTCTGGATGCCGCCCGGGCGGACCTCCATCTCGGCCGCCGTGGTCTGGACCGGCTTGGGAGCAAACCATTGCCGCAGCAGTTCCGGCTGGGTCCAGGCGGCAAAGACCCGTTCCGGAGTGGTCTTGATGTGGCGGGTCAGGGTGAGGTCACGTGAGTCAGCGGCGGTGGTGGTGGCGGTAGCAGTCATGGCAGTGGAGGATGTGGAGGACGACATTGTCATCCAGAAGACGAACGGCGAGCCCGACGGAGGACACATCGGACAAAGATTCATCGGGTTTTCTGAAAGCGCCGAATCCAGTCGTTTGCCAGTACGTCCTCACGCAGCGCCTGAAGATGGGGCATGTCGCTTCCTGAACGTGCGATGCCCTGTGAAGCCGTGCGCGGGTGACGTCGCCACCCCGACGGTCGAATCCCAGTCGGTTCAGAGATCATCCATTGAACGCCCGGCGTTCAACGTCCAAAGGCTGCAAAGCCGCAGCAGGTTTGACGATCAGTGCCCGGGACCGTGTAACGCGCCCGTTGGACGAGGTGCGGACGACTCGTCAAACGCTCGCGGCGCAAGCGATTCGAGCGCCGGGATTTCCCCAAGGGCACTTCAGGCGGCAAGGTTCCGCCCATTGCAGTATGGATCGGGGACGAACGGGACGACGGGACGACGCGGTGAAGGCGGCAACGTCCTGTCAGGGGGCGGTGGCGCGGTAGTACCGGGGGCCGGCGGCGGGGGGTGCCGGATCGAGGAGCACCGTGACCGGTCCTCCGGTCACGAGATTGGTCAGGGAACTCCAGGTCCGCAGGTTCTCGGAAGCCTCCACGAGGATGACCTGCCCGACGCCGGCCCGCAGGGTGAGGTGGAGGAGCCCATCCGGCTGCGGTTCCGCCGAAAGCCCCGGCGCCGAGGCGGCCGGCACCACCACGGTGATCGTGCGGACTCCGCTGAGCACCGGATCGCCGTCGTCGCTGACCCGGACGGTGACCATGTTGGTGGTGCCGACGGCCGAGGGCCCGGGCACCCACCGAAGGACTCCGTTGGGAGCCAGGGTCATGCCGACGGGGGCCTCCGGGTCCAGGACGTAGGTGAGCAAATTCGGAGGCAGATCGTCGTCCGATGCCGTGAGGCTGAGGTTCAGGACCGCTCCCACCGCCACCTCCTGGCGCGGCACGGGCTGGATCACCGGCTCCCGGTTGACCTCGCGCACCGACAGCTCGAAGGACTGGACGTGGCGATTCGGCGGCTGCGCCGCGTCGGTGACGGCCAGGGCGAGCCGGTGGCTTGCCGGTCCCTGGGCCTCGCTCGGACGCCAGAACATCAGTCCGGATGCTGCATTCAACGTCAGCCCCTCCGGCGCCTCGCCTTCGAGCGTGAACTGGAACGGCGGCAGGGCCCCCGGGCTGTTGGTCACCACCGCGGTCAGGGTCCACAGCGACTCCTCGTCGGCCTGCTGATCAGCAATCCGCTGCAACCGCAGGGTCGGCGGCAGCACGTGCACATTGAAGGCAAGTTCGGTCTGCCGGGGAGGGACGCCGTCATCCGTGGCGAGGACCACCAGGCGGCGGGTCTCCGGAGAGGTGCGGATCCCCACCTGCCAGACCAGCTCGCCACTCGCGGGATCCAGCCGCGCCCCGTCGGGGGCGCCTTCCGCCAGCCGGTAGGAGAGGGTGTTGACGGGCAGATCGGGATCCGAGGCGCGAACGGCAATGCGAAACTCGGTGTCGTCCGGGATCTGCTGGTCGGATACCGGCTCGAAAACCGGGGCGCGATTGACCTCCCGGACCACGATGGAGAATGCGTTGGTGGCCGCCATCGCCGGAATGCCATCGTCCCGAACCCGAAAACGCACCGTGGCCGCAGCGGGCCCCTGCTCCTCGCCCGGGGTCCAAGTGAGGATGCCCGCCGGATTCAGCGTGGTTCCGCTGGGTGCCTCGATGAGTTCGAATGTCAGGAGGTTCGGGGGGAGGTCGGCGTCCGAGGCCGCCAAGGGGATGCTCAGCGGCTCGCCCTCCTCCACTTCGCGATCCGCCACAGCCGGCAGGACCGGCGCGGTGTTCCGCTCGCGGATGACGACGCGCACCCTGTTGGTGGTCTGCAGGCTGGTGGCGTTCACCGCCTCGGGACTCGAGTCCGCAACCACGAGCACGAACTCGTGGGTTGAAGGACCGTCCGCTTCGGAGGGGATCCAGGAAAGGGCTCCGGACACGGGATCCACACTCGAACCCTGCGGACCGCTGATCAGGGAGAACACCAGGGGATTGGGCGGAAGATCGGGATCCGTGGCCCGCGGCGTGACCACCAACGGGACCAGTTCATCTCCCGACACCACCTCCAGTGGTGCAAACTCCGGCGGGCGGTTCACCTCGCGAACCCGGACGTCGAAGGCGTTGGTGCGCCGGTGGAAAACGCCGTCCACCAGGTCAGTGACGCGGGCCACGAAGGTCACCGTGCCCGGGCCATCCGACTCCGTGGGACTCCAGGTCACCGTGGCGTTGGTCGGAGCTCCTGCAGTCAGTTGGGCGCCGGGAGGCCCGGAAAGCAGCTCAAAAACCAGAGCCTTGGGCGGAACATCGGGATCCTGCGCGGACAACGTCGCCGTCAAGACCTCACCTTCGTTCACCGTCAGGTTCTGAGGCACCGTCAGATCGGGGGCCACACGGGAGAGCCGGAGGGTGTAGGCCCCTTCATCGCCCCCGTAGTATCCCCGGGCCACGACGGTGAACGTGCCGGTGCTGCCCGAGATGAAGTCCACCGCGGCGTTGCGCGAACTGGAGCCGTCAGCACCCACCGCGATCTCAGTGCCGGCAGGGTTCATCACCGAGAACCTCGGATACGCCCCGGTGGAGGTCATGCGCAGGCGCACACGGTCCCCCGCCTGGGCTGTGAAGGTCCATGGATCCAGATCACCCCGCGTCAGATCCCCCGCGTGGGAAAAGCCATTCACCAGCGCCCCACCCTGGTCGCCGGGCGGTACGTCCAAGATGCCTGGGATCTTCACAAAGTGGAGGGCATACGGTCCCGAATCCCCGGCGTACTGGCCCTCGGCGACGACCGTGTGGATTCCGGCGCTGGCCGCCACGAATTGAAGCTCGACATCCCGGCTGCTGGAGCCATCGCTGGCCACACCCAGGCCCGATCCATCCGGCGCAAGCACGGTGAACTTCGGGTAGGCCGAGTCGGTCGCCATCCGGAGAAAGATCCGGTCCCCGGTCGCCGCCTCGAAGGTCCACGGGTCCATGTCGCCGCGCGTCAATTCACCGTCATGCCTTCCGCCGTTGGCCAGCGCGCCGCCCTGGTCTCCAGCAGGAACCGCTGAGGACCCGGGAACGGTGGCAAAATGGAGGGCGTAGGAGCCCTCATCCCCGCTGAAATAGCCCTGCAGAACCACGAAGTAGCGCCCGGCGACCG
>JAFLEG010000327.1 GCA_017302195.1 Verrucomicrobiota bacterium | reverse complement strand
GACGTGGACCGTCTCGGTCTGCTCAAGACGTCCCCCCGGCCAGTGGCCATGCGGGCAGAGGACGGCTGGGAACGGGGCCGTGCCCGATGCGGGACGGTAGAGATTTCCAGCAAGGTACACGCCCGGCGAGGTTTGAAGCTGCACCTTCTCCACGGAAAAGCCGTCGCCATCCACCTTTCCGAACACCCGGGCCTCGAGTGGGGTGCGCGCCGGCAGCGGGGCGAGGCCGGCGCTGGTCAGGATCTGGGACCGGATGTCTGCGCTGCGCAGATTCCACGCATTGAGGTTCGTGTAGCTCCCGAACACCCTCGGGGTTTCTGGGGTCCGCCGGGGGCCGGTGCGGCCGTCGGTCTCGGGCACGGCACCCCGGATCCCCCCGGCAAGGTGGACGGTGAGGCACAGGACCGGGATGAATCGCATGGCGAAGACTATCGCAGCCGCCACAGTCAGGGAAGGCGCGGGGTCACCCTCTCCCAAGTCCGCGGAAAAACGACTCCGCGGTGCGGGACGTCTCCGCCGCGACGGCCTCCAGGGGACGCCCGGTCACCTCTGCCGCCCTCTCGGCGATCGGACGCACATGCGCCGGCTCGCAACGCCGGCCCCGGTGGGGCTCCGGGGCGAGGTACGGGCAGTCAGTTTCGAGCATGTATCCGCCCGGCATTGCGGCAGCAAGGGCCGCGCGCACCGCCCCGCCGTTCTTGAAGGTCACGATGCCGGTGAAGCTCACCAGGGACCCCAGGCGGCGCACCGTCTCCAGTTCGTCGGGACCGCCCGCGAAGCAATGGAACACCGCGCGGATCCGGCCGGCGTGGGGCGCAAACTGCGCCACCGTGTCGGCCCAGGCCTCGCGCGTGTGGATGACGACGTTGAGCCCCAGTTCCCCGGCCACCTCCAGTTGTTGTTCGAAGATCCGGGCCTGCTGCGCCTTCACCGCGGCGTCCTCCCCGGGTCCGCCCGTCCCCACGCGGGAGGGCAGGCGGTAATAGTCGAGACCGCATTCGCCGATGGCCGCCACCCGCGGATGCGCGGCCAGTGCGCGAAGTTCCGCCCGCAGGTCCTGCGGGGCTTCTGATGCGTGTCCGGGATGCCATCCGACCACCGCGTGCACCCCCGGATGACGTTCCGCGAGCGCGAGCGCCCGGCGGCTCGACGTCCCGTCGGTGCCCACGGAGAGGATCCGGGTGACCCCGGCGGCGGCGGCGCGGTCCAAGAGTTGGGGCACCTCGCCGTCGAATTCGGGCGAGTCCAGATGCGCATGGGTGTCCACCAGTGTCATGTCGAGACGTGCCTTGGGATGCCTGATCGCGAGCCCGGAACCAAGGTCCAATTGGCGGGAGGTTCCTGGAATCCGCGTTTCCACGGCGCGCGTTTGGAGGTTCGACATGAGGGCTGATCCCGATAGCCTCCGCCCCGTGACTCCGTTGACCGCCCCTTCAGTCGTCCTGACGCATGAGAGCGATTTGGACGGCTTGTTGTCCGGGTTGTTGCTGGTCCGCCTGGCCCGGGCGCGGTTTGGCACCGAGGTGCCGCTGCAGGCCTGGAACTACCAGGGCTGGCGAAATCGTCAGATGAGCGACCGGGTCGCGTGGGTGTCGGACTTCACCTTTGAGCCCCGTCTGGACCGGCCAGGGTGGCTGGTGGTGGATCATCATGCGTTTGAAGGCCGGCCCACGCAGGCCCGGCTGATCCACGACCCGGCGCAGTCGGCCGCCGGCCTGGTGTACGGCCTTTGCCGGGAGGCCGGTCTGGCTTCACCGGTTCTCGACCGTCTCGTGCATCTCAACAACCTCAGCGACCTGTGGCGGAATCAGGATCCGGAGTTTGATCTGGCGACCGATTACGCCGGGCTGGTGAAGGACTATGGATTCTGGAACCTCCACCACCTGATTGCGGGCGATCCCGAACGACTGCTCGACCATCCCCTTCTGGAAGTGATGGCGGTCCGCCGGCGGGTCGAAAACCCGATTGGCTACGACTGGTGCGCACGCCATGTGGAAGCGGTGGCGCCCGGGGTGGGGGTCGTCCACACCTCCGTCGGGGACTCCAATCTCATCGTCCACCAACTCCTGGACCGCGCGGCGACGCCCCATTCGGTGTTGATCACCCTCTTTCCCAAGGCCAACCGGACCGTGGTCGCCAGCATCCGCAGTCTCCGGGGTGAAGCGCTGGGAGTGGCCGCCCAGCTTCAGGGCGGGGGACATCCGAATGCCGCCGGCGCGACGCTCCCGCGCTCGGTGACGGATGTGGCATCTGCGGTGGAGTACCTCCGGGAGTGCCTGCACCCGCACGGGAGGGATGCCGACCTGCTGATGAGATCGGGACAATTACACCTCTGAAATCCTCCCTTATTCCATGAAACTCCGGGAACATTTCCTGACAATTTCCTTGCCAAGTAGCCTTCCTTTTGGTGTCGGTTACTCACTTATGGAGGTCTGGAACAGGAGCCGCGCTCTGCGGCTGGCGTTCGTCTGTGCGGGTTTGGCCTGCGGAATTCCACGTCTGGAGGCGCAGCATCTCGCGCTGAATCCACCGGCATTTCCCGCATCACCGCCGAAGGCCCAGTATCAGCTCGTCAATGCCTTTCCGGGGCTGTCGTTTTCATACCAGCAGGACCGGATCGTCAGTCTGGCCCCGGCTCCGGGGCGCACCAACGAGCTCTATGTCACGGGCCAGCGGGGAAAGGTCTTTGTCATCACCAACCTCGCCCGGCCGACCAAGACCGTGTTCCTGGACATCACGGCCGACACCTATGCGCCCGGCGGCGAGCCGGGCCTGGTGGGACTCGCCTTCCACCCAAGGTATGACGAGAACGGCTACTTCTACGTCGCCTACACGCGGACCAACCGCACGACGGTGAAGATGTATGACGTGCTGTCCCGGTTTCAGCGCGATCCCCAGAATCCATGGCGGGCCCTTCCCGGTTCGGAGCAGGTCCTGATCGCCCAGGTGGACATCCGGGACACCCATCAGGGCGGGGATCTGCATTTCGGCCCCGACGGCTATCTCTACGTTTCCCTGGGGGACGGCGGTGGCGGACCCGGGTTGCAGGGATCCCAGCGCGTGGATCGGGATTTCTTCGGGGGCATCCTGCGCCTGGATGTGGATGGCCGTCCGGGAAATCTGGCTCCGAATCCGCACCCGGCCGTGGGGTCCGGCTACTGGATCCCTTCCGACAATCCCTTTGTCGGGGCCGATCAGTTCAACGGCCGGACGGTGGATCCGGATCAGGTCCGGACCGAATTCTGGGCGGTCGGACTTCGGAATCCCTACCGCATCGCCTTTGACTCGCTGACCGGGGACCTGTATGCGGCCGATGTCGGTGACCTCCGGGTTGAGGAAGTCAACCGGATCGTCGGTGGCGGCAATTACGGCTGGGGCTTCTATGAAGGCTCGCTGAGTTTCCGGGGGACGCCGCCTCCCGGATACCGTCATGTACCGCCCATCTATGAGTACGGACGGAGCGGCGGTGATCCCAACTTCCAGGGTGCCTCGGTCATTGGCGGACTGGTGTACCGGGGCTCGCGGTATCCCGAGCTCGCCGGGCAATACCTGTTCAGCGACTATGTCTCCCGCCATGTCTGGGCCATGGGTCCCGGAGCGGGCGGCGGTTCGGAAGTCTGGAAGGTGATCACCGGAACCGCGGGCATTTCCGGGTTCGGCGTGCATCCCGGCACGGGGGACATTCTCGCGGTGGAGATGGCCCGCGGAAGGATCACCCGGCTGGTGCGGAACGAGGACACCGCAGACGGTGCCATTCCCCAAACCCTGAGGGCGACCCGGGTCTTCCCCAATCTTCCAGACCTGACCCCGGCCCGGGGAGTGGCGCCCTATGAGGTCGCCACACCGTTCTGGTCCGACCATGCCATCAAGAAGCGCTGGTTCTTCATGCAGGATCCGGAAGCGCGCGTGATCCGGGATGAGGCCGGGGGTTGGAGGTTCCCCACCGGGACCGTCTGGGTGAAGCATTTCGACTTCGAACTGGTCCGCGGGGAACCGTCGTCCCGCCGCCGCCTGGAAACCCGGTTCATGGTCAAGACGGCGGAAGGCGTGTACGGACTAACCTACCGCTGGCGTGCCGACGGCTCGGATGCCGACCTGGTGCCGGACTCGGGAATGGACGAGGACATCGAGGTGGTGGAGTCCGGTGTCCGGCGCGTGCAGCGCTGGCACTACCCATCGCGGTCGGAATGTCTCAGTTGCCACAATCCCGCCGCAGGCTTTGCCCTGGGATTTTCCAGCCGGCAGTTGAACCGCGACATCCACTCGGAGTCCGGACTGATCAATCAGATGCTCGCCCTCAGCGACCGTGGGGTTTTCGATCAGCCCGTCGCTGCCGAGGGCGTGGCCGCCCTTCCCAAGATGTCGGCCGTGGAGGATGAAGCCGCACCCCTGGACCTGCGGTTCCGGTCCTTCCTCGATGCCAACTGCGCCTACTGCCATCTCCCGGGTGGTCCCGGCCAGGGATTCTGGGATGGCCGTCTCGAAACCCCGATCAGCCAGTCGGGCATCGTGGACGGCGCTCTGATCGAGGACCACGGAATCCCAGGATCCCGGGTCATCAAGATCGGCGATCCCAACGGATCCATGCTGCTGCGGCGCATCACGGAGATGGGCGCCCTGCACATGCCGCCCCTGGGCACCTCGGAGCCGTATCAGGCGGGCATTGATGTGGTCACCCGGTGGCTGATGCGCCCGCGGACGCACTGGATGATTGGTGTGGAGGATCGGGCCGCAGACAGTCCGCCAGGGGTGGCCTATGTGCCGTTCAAGGAGTTTGCAGTCGAGAATGCGGTGGTGGATGTCCCGCCGGGCGCGGTGACGCGCACGGCCGGCGATCCCGAGTTTGATGAGGCCAACAATCCCGGCCAGGACGATGACTTCTACCTCGACGGCTGGTATCCCCCCGGATTCAACGGGCTGACTGCGGGGCTTCGTGTGCCCCAGCGGGAACCGGACACCGCATGGGAACGCGCCGTGTCTGTCCGCGATCCGGTCAACCGGATGCATTTCGTGCTCGCGCCCGATCCGGCAGGCACTCAGGCCAAGATGCACCTACGGTTGGAGCTCACCCGCGGCGGGTATCGTCAGGATGGGGAGCCGCAGACGGGCTTTTACGACCACGATGTGGTCATTCGATTCTACAATGCAGAGGGGCAGGATACGGTGCTGTATGCAAACCGGATCTCCCGTTCGACAACCCTGGATTTGGAGTTCACGGCGGCTCAGGTACGGGCCAAGCCGGGCCCCAATACGATCTCCATCAGCCGGGTTGGCCCTTCGCCGGCGGGCATCTCCGCCTGGGTCAACTTCAATTACGTCGAATTGACCGTGAGCCGTGCGGAGCTTCCTGCACCGCCCCAGGAGGATCCTCCTCCTCCGGATCCGGATCCCGTGCCGGACCCGGACCCCGTGCCGGACCCGGACCCTGTGCCCGACCCGGACCCTGTGCCCGACCCGGACCCTGTGCCGCCTCCCGCGACCGTGAATCGGGTCACTGTGTGGTCATTGGGCCGAAAGAATTACAAGCATACCGAGTTCTCGCAGGAAAATGCGAAGAACGATCGGGCGCCCGGAAAGGTGACCCGCCTGGCTGGGGATCCGCTCTATGTGGCAAGAACAAATCCCAAGGCGGACGATGATCACTATCTGGTCGGCTCCTATCCCGCCGGGTTCAACGGGTTGACCCAGGGGTTGGTGGTCCCGGTCAGCGAGCCCGATCTGGCGTTTGAACGGGCACTCACGATGTCCGACGGGACGAACCGCGTGCACTTCATCCTGCAGCC
>JAFLEG010000326.1 GCA_017302195.1 Verrucomicrobiota bacterium | reverse complement strand
CGTCTCCTATGGACGGGGACCCTGAACCTCATCACTCCCTCCCTTCCCCTGCGTCCTTCGCGTCCTTCGTGTGAGCCCAACG
Source organism: Verrucomicrobiota bacterium (assembly GCA_017302195.1). Taxonomy (GTDB): domain Bacteria; phylum Verrucomicrobiota; class Verrucomicrobiia; order Limisphaerales; family UBA9464; genus UBA9464. The sequence continues at coordinate 5,713 of JAFLEG010000326.1, read as the reverse complement.
CAGCAGGGAAGAATTCAGAGTGACCTCGTCTCCTACGGGCGGGGACCTTGAACGTCGCCACGTCCTTCCCCTCCTCTGTGTCCTTTGCGTCCTTCGTGTGAGCCCATCCCGGCCTGAGGCGCCGCGGATTCCGGATGCAGGAAGCGAAGCACGATGCTTTGCTCGACGCGTGGTTGCGGGGTTCTTCGGTTTCCTCTGTGCGGTCATGGTGTCGGCCACCCTGGCCGGCGCCATCCGGCGATACTGGATCCGCCTGCCCGATGCCGCCGGACGCGGGGAACTGTCCGGACTTCACCGCTGGATGCGCCGCGGTCTGCTGACGCCGGTGCTGGCCTGGAGCATCTGGCACCTCGCCGCCCTCTTCCCAGGCGGGCTGGCGCTTTACCCCATCCTGCCGCCCATGGCCGGCGGACGCTGGGGCACGCTGCTGCTGGGAGTCGCCGCCTTCACCGGAATCACCGGGATCGCCTGGAGTCTGGTGAGCCTGGCCTGGCTGCTCCCGGATGCCGTCACCGGCATCCGGAGACGCGCCGACTTCAGGGTCCGGACGTTCCTCATCGGCCTGCCCACCCTCGCACTGGTGGTCTGGGCTGGAGCCCGCCAATCCTGGCTGCTGGCATTGATTCTTCTCACGGCCGGGCTCTGGCTGCTGCTTCATCAGGCGGCCGACATGATCCATGTCCCCCAGGTGAGCTATCTCAAGGCGGTCGCGCGGATGAAGTTTGGACGCTATGAGGAGGCCGAACAGGAGGTGCTGCGGCAACTGGACGAAAAGGCGGATGACTTTGAGGGATGGTTGATGCTGGCGTCCCTGTATGCCGAGCGTTTTGGAGACCTTGCGGGGGCGGACCAGACCATCCGGGATCTGACGGCCCAGGAGGGTCTGACCCCGTATCAGATTTCCCACGCCTTCACCCGGCTTGCGGACTGGCAACTGAATCTCGGGAGCAATCCCGCCGCGGCGCGCGCCGCACTTTCGGAGATTGTGCAGCGGTGTCCGGAAACCCCGTTCGCCCGGGTCGCAGAACACCGGATCCGCGAACTGCCGCTGGATGAGGCCGAGCATCTCGAGCGGCGACGTCCGCGCGCCCTCAAGCTTCCGGCGCTGAGCGAGGCCGCGCCGGTGGCGGCGGCGGCGACGGCCCCGGTGGACCAACTCGACGCCCGTACGGAGGCGTCCCGGCTGGAATCCCGGCTGGCCCATCGCCCCGAAGATCTCGCCACCCGGGAACGCCTGGCGCGCCTGCTGGCGGAGCGTCTCGGCCAGGTGGGGCCGGCCATCGAGCATCTCAATCAACTCCGACTCGGAGCGTCCGCCGGGGACACGCGGCGCGCCGAGTGGCTGGCGCTGGAGGCCACCTGGGAACTCCGGCTGCGCCGCCGGGAGCCGCGCGCCCGCGCCCTACTGGTGCAGGTCATCCAGGAACACCCTGATTCTCCTCAATGCCTGGCCGCGCGCCGCCAACTGGAACTGCTCGACCGCGCCACGGAAACCGCCGCCGCGCCTGCGCCCCCCTCCCCACCGCCCCGCATCCGCCTCCCCGGGTTTGATGCCCAAGGGAAAAGGATGAAGGAGGAAGGATGAGGGATGAAGTGGGGAAGGAGGAACGATGAACGTTGAGTGATGAAGTGAACGCGGTAGGAGACAAGGTCACGAGGCTCTGACTTCGTCTTTGTTTATGGAGTGCGGGCGGCGGCTTGCCATGCCGAAGCGGGGCGAAGGCAGGAGCGCAGCGGAGACGCCGCTTTGCCACGACGCGCCGACCGCGAACCGGGCGTTCATTCCCCTCCCGTGCGTCGTTCGCATCCCACGCCAAAGCGGTGGCAAGCCGCCGCAGTCCCAAGGCGCACCCCTCGCCCCTTGCCCCTCGTCTCTCGTCCCTCTCCCCCCGAGCCACGCTTTTTCTGGGCTTTACCGGCGACACGAGGCTAGCTTCCGGACTTCGTGCGCGACGTGTTGCTCAACAAGGTCCGGCGGCTGGTGGTCAAGCTGGGCACCGGCGTCCTGACGGACTCCCAGAAGCGGCTGGATCCGGTGCAGGTGACCCAACTGGTGTCCCAGATTGCCGCGCTGCGGGCCCGGGGCAACGAGGTGGTGCTGGTCACGTCGGGGGCGGTCGGCGCGGGCATGGGGGTGCTCGGATTTGACCGGCGCCCCGGTTCCCTCCACGAGCTTCAGGCCTGCGCCGCCGTCGGGCAGTCGCGTCTCATGGCGCTCTACGAGTCCCTGTTCCGCCACTACGATCTCGGCGTCGCCCAGGTGCTGCTCACCCACGATGATCTGGCCGATCACGCACGCCACCTCAATGCGCGCAACACCCTGCTGACCCTGCTGCAGCGGGGCATCGTGCCGGTGATCAACGAGAACGACGCCGTGTCAGTCACCGAGCTCAAGTTCGGGGACAACGACCGCCTTTCCGCCCTGGTCGCCAGCCTGCTGCCGGCTGACCTGCTGGTGATCCTCACCACGGCGGACGGCCTGGTGCAGCATTTCGGACGTCCCGAGGCGCGGGTCCTGCCGCTGGTGGAGCGCATTGATGACTCCGTTGCCGCCATGGCCTCCGGCACCACCAGCGTCACCGCGGTGGGCGGCATGACGACCAAGATCCGCACGCATCGCCACCCGCTCGGGCCTGCCTCTGGTCATCGCCTCGGGACGCAAGTTCGACGTGCTCCGGCGCATCCTGGACGGTGCGGAGGAGGGCACGCTGTTCCAGCCGGTCCCCGGACGCCTCCCCGCCCGCAAGCGCTGGATCGCCTTCTTTGACCGTCCGCAGGGGACGCTGGTCGTGGACGCCGGGGCCCGGGAGGCGCTGACCCGCAATGGGCGGAGCCTGCTCAGTCCCGGAATTGTGAAGGTCACCGGTTCCTTCGCGGCCGGCGCGGTGGTCCGGATTGCCGGTCCGGATGAGCGGGAGTTCGCGCGCGGACTGGTCCGCGCCGCCTCCTCGGAACTTCCGCTGAGCAGCCGGACGGAAGTGATCCATCGGGACGATCTGGTGGTCCTCTGATTCACACCGCTCCCCGCGATGCAACCGGTCCCCTCCCCCGCCCTGCCCCCGCTGGAGCGCCTGCTCGAACTGATGGCGGCGCTGCGGGCTCCGGGCGGCTGCCCCTGGGATCGCGAGCAGGACCACCGCTCGCTGCGCTGGCACGCCGTCGAGGAGGTGTACGAACTGCTCGATGCCATCGAGTCCGGCGACGACGCGGAGCTTTCGGAGGAACTCGGGGACCTGCTGCTCCAGGTGGTCTTTCATGCCCAACTGGCCCGGGAACGCCGGGCGTTCGACTTCGATGCGGTGTGCCGGACCCTGGTGGAGAAGCTGATCCGGAGACACCCGCACGTCTTTGGCGACTCCGCCGCACGCTCCACCGAGCAGGTCTGGACGCAGTGGGAAACCATCAAGCGCGCCGAGAAGGCCGGGTCGCGTCACGAGCGGGCTTCGGCTCTCGACGGCATTCCACGACGGCTGCCGGCGCTGATGCGCGCCCAGAAGCTGCTCAAGAAGGCAGAGCGCGCCGGCCTGCGGACCCCCTCCACGGCGCGGCCCCCCAAATCCTCGCGCGCCCAGATCGCTGCCGCCCTCTTCCAACTGGCCGCCACCTGTCAGGACCGCGGCTGGTCCGCCGAGGAACTGCTGCGTACCGAGACCCGGCGCCACGAACGGCAGCTACGCCAGGCGGAACGGCGGACCGCCGCGCGACCGGCGTCCAAGACCCGTCCGGCGTCCCGCAGCCGCATGGCCTCGTCGCCTGCTGCCAAACCCCTTCGCTCCCGCTAAACTCCTCCCACCATGGCTGACCCACGCTACGCCACACTGGCCGAACTGCTCATCAACTACTCCTGCGACCTGAAGAAGGGGGAACGGATCCTCCTGGATCTCATTGACGTTCCGGACGACATCGGTGTGGCGCTGATCCGCGCAGCGCGAGCCGCGGGCGCCATCCCCATCGCCGAGGTCCGCCACTCGCGCCTGATCCGGGAGGCGCTCCGGGAAACGGATGCGGCGCATGCCGGACTGGTCCAGAGCATCGAACTGGCGCGCATGAAGCGCATGCACGCCTACATCGCCGTTCGTGGCGCCCACAACGCCGCCGAATCCAGCGACGTGCCGGGCGAGCGCCTCCAGCTCTACTCCAAGACCCTGCGACCGGTGCTCAACTACCGCGTCAACAAGACCAAGTGGTGCGTGCTGCGCTGGCCGACGCCCTCCATGGCCCAGGCCGCCAACATGAGCACCGAGGCCTTCGAGGACTTCTACTTCCGGGTCTGCACCATGGACTACCGCCGCATGTCCAAGGCCATGGCGCCCCTGGTCCGCCGCATGCAGCGCGCCGACCGGGTGCACCTCAAGGGACCCGGCACCGACCTCCGGTTCAGCATCAAGGGCATCGGGGCCAAACCCTGCGAGGGCACCCGCAACATCCCGGACGGCGAGGTCTTCTCCTGTCCGGTGAAGCACTCCGTTCAGGGCGTCATCCAGTTCAACACGCCGACGATCTACGCCGGCACCAAGTTTGAAAACATCCGGCTCGAGTTCCGCGACGGGCGTGTCGTGAAGGCCACCGGATCCAACGAGGCCAAGCTCAACGAGATCCTCGATACTGACGCAGGCGCGCGCTACATCGGCGAGTTCAGCCTCGGATTCAACCCGCACATCCAGCACCCGATGTGCGACATCCTCTTCGACGAGAAGATTGCCGGCTCCCTGCACTTCACTCCCGGACAGGCCTACGAGGACTGCGACAACGGCAATAGGTCGGCGGTCCATTGGGACATGGTGCTCATCCAGCGTCCCGACTACGGCGGCGGGGAGGTGTGGTTCGACGGGGAGTGCATCCGGCGCGACGGCCGATTCCTGCCCAAGGATCTTCAAGGGCTCAATCCGGAGCGCCTGTAGGCCGAAGACCGGTGGGGCGGGCCGCGGCTTTGGACTGCGGCGGCTTGCCACCGCTTTGGCGTGGGACGGTAACCTCGCTCCGGGACGGGCATGAACGCCCGACTCTCACAGCAGTGTTCAGGAAGAAGGCCGCAGAAGTCAGAGCCTCGTGACCTCGTCTCCTACGGCCTTCACCTCATCACTCAACACTCCTCGTTCACCCTTCCCCACTTCATCCCTCATCCCTCATCCCTCATCCCTCATCCTTCTCCCCGGGGTTCTCGGGAACTTTCGGATGGCACTCGCCGCCCGGGCCTGCGTCACTGATCCCGTCACATGAAACGTCTCCCCGTCCTCCTTACGGTGGCCGCGCTCCTGCTGGCCGGTTGCGCCACCTCCACCCCGGCCGTCGGCACCGGGCCCTCCTTCAAGGGACCGGTCGGGCTTCAGCTCTACTCGCTGCGGGCGCAGTTCACCAAGAGCGTCCCGCAGGCCATTGAACTGGCCCGCAGCTACGGCATCCGCGACGTCGAACTGGCCGGCACTTACAACCTCAAGCCGGAGCAGTTCCGGGGCATGCTGGTGGCGGCGGGACTGAATCCCGTCTCGGGCCACTTCAGCTACGAGCGGTACAAGAACGATCCGGAGTCGGTGGCGCAGGAGGCCAAGGCGCTGGGCCTGAAGTATGCAGGGGTCGCCTGGATTCCCCATGAGGGCGCCTTTGACGAGGCCGAGTGCCGCGACGCCGCGGTCACCTTCAACAAGGCGGGGGCCGTGCTGGCCGCCCACGGGCTGGAGCGCGTTTGATGCCGGACAATCCCCCGCCGGGCACG
>JAFLEG010000325.1 GCA_017302195.1 Verrucomicrobiota bacterium | reverse complement strand
CCTGCTGGTGCTGCACCCCCGTTTCACCGAAACCAGCCTGACCGCCGCCGAGCTCACCGACACCGAACGCACCGCCGCCTGGCTGGGCCGGACCGTCGCCGCCATGCAGGTGTGGGACATCCTCCAGACGGTGGAATGGGTGCTGGCCGAGGAAAAGTCGGCGTCCAGGCGCATCGTGCTTCACGGCAAGCGGGACATGGCGGCCCTGGTGCTGCACGCGGCCCTGCTCGACTCCCGGGTCACCGAAGTGGTGCTCGACGACCCGCCGGCGTCCCATTGGCAGCGCCCGGCGCTGCTCAACGTCCTGCGGGTTACCGACCTCCCCGAGATCGCCGCCGCCCTCGCGCCCCGCCCCATCACCTTCCTCACCGAACCCCCGGGCACCTTTGCCTTCACCCGCTCGGTCTATGAACTCCTTGGGGAATCCCACCAACCACGCCAAGCGCCCAGCCTGCCCGAAGCACTGAAACCGCAGCGATAGCTCCGACGGCGTAGCAGACGAGGTGACGAGGCTCTGACTGCCTCTTCTTTTCTGATGAACACTGAACTGTTGGCCGTAACAGCATGAACGCCTCAGAAAGCATCGACGTGATGGTTCGAAGTGGCGTTGCACCGTTCTTGAAGACGTATGGATTTCGGCGTCGCGGGAACTCCTTTTCCAGAGCGTTTGCACATGGTTTCGACGTCTTTGATGTGCAGAAGAACCCGTGGGGCACAAAGAAGGCCACGAAATTTACGGTCAATGTGGGTGTCTGCTGGCCGCGCGCTCAGGAATTTCTGGGTCGACCTGTCCACAGTATGCCCTTTTCAAGCGAACACTGCACAGTCTTCCGGCGGATTGGTGAGGTGATGCCTGAGCGCCGGGATGTCTGGTGGAGCGCCAAGGCCGACACCCCTTTGGATGTGGTCCTTCTCGACCTCGTTGAGCGCGTAGATCGTCATGTGATTCCTTGGTTTGATTCGGCACACGATGTCAATCACTCGCTCCAACTTGCCCAGGAATACCAATTGATCGACTTCATCGCCGCGCTGGAGAGCATCAGAGATGAAATCGGTCGAAAAGGAGATCCACCCAATGGTGGCCCCGCTACACAGTTCGGTAACTCGGGGATTATAAAGGGGTCGCCATCGGTCGGCGGAGTGGCTGGCCGTGAGATACCCTCTGCCTCATGAGTCTATTCGTGATGTGAGATGGTGGCGGACTGCCGATCGACGCCCTGCCAGCGGAGGTGCGTATGAGATTCTGTCGCTGCCCAAAGTGTGACCGCGGCTGGGCGGTGGCTCCACGGTATCCCCTCCTCTGTCCGCATCGAGTTGTCTCGCGCGGAAATGCGCAGGCTATGGCTGAGCATGGGTCGCCACTCGACTCAGCCGCCTTGCCCCAAGAGGGCAGTTGCCTTAGCCTCCGGCAATGAATTACCGAGAACGCATCACCATCGAGCCCGGCAAGCGCGGCGGACGACCCTGCATCCGGGGCATGCGCATCTCTGTTTACGACGTTCTCGGCTGGCTCGCCGCCGGAATGACCAACGAACAGATTGTCGGGGAGTTTCCAGAACTCACGATCGAGGACATCCGTGCGTCGCTCGCCTACGCTGCCGACCGCGACCACCACCTTGTCGGTACGGCTGCGTGAAGCTCCTTTTCGACCAGAACCTCAGTCACCGACTGCCCGCTCTGCTTGCGGATCTTTTTCCCGAGTCGGCCCATGTTCGGGCGGCTGCACTTGACCGAGCACCGGATGACCAAATATGGGAGCATGCCCGAGCCAACGACTTCTGCATCGTCACCCAAGACAGCGACTTCGCAGAACGTAGCCGACTTTATGGAGCGCCACCGAAAGTTGTATGGCTTCGGTGCGGCAACTCAACTCCCGCACAGATCGAAGCCATTTTGCGCCACAATTCCGTCCTGATCACCGAATTGATCCAGAACCCCGAATTGCACCACATTGAGATTATCTGACCTGCCCGCTTCCGCTGGGCTTCGGCGGGCGATACATCGGACCGGGCAGGTGGGGAAGCCCTGAGGGAAGTTTTAAGTTTTCATGAAGGTCGTGGAAGCGGTGCGGCTGCCACCTTTGCTTCCCGTGCGCCGGGTCGCCCTGAGCTTGAGCGGTTCGACCTTCGGGTCTGGCCAGGACGGCAATCTCCTGTCAGGTTCGTTCCGTGCCGAAGGTCTTCGAGAAGGACGGCTTTCTGTTCTTCTTCTACAGCAATGAGCACCTTGATCGATAGCGCGCGTTCCGCCATCTACCGCGACGGCAGGATCGTGTTGACGATGCACAGTGGTACCGAGCTCAGCTTCCCTGTGCTGGGGAATCCGCGCCTGGCACGAGGGACGCCTCGGAACTCGCCAACACTGAGATCTCTCCTTTCGGCATCCACTGGCCCAACCTCGACGAGCACCTCTCCCTCCGCGGCATCCTTGCTGGTGACTATGGTCAGAACCCGGCAGCGGAGTAGTTCGGACGCCAGAGACGTGAGCTTGGGGTGAGGCATGGGACGCAGCGGCGACGACGCATCGCTACGACACGCAGGCCGCCAATTGGACCTTTGTTCCTGTTCGCACGCACCCGTCACATCCCACGCCACAGCGGTGTCGAGCCACCGCAGTCCCAAGTTGGGCATTCCAGATCCTGAGTGGTGCCCAGGTCCTCATGCATGGGAAAGGATGGCCGGGGCCTCCGGTCTGTGGTTCATTTCCTTCTCGGGCACCGGGCACTTCCCGGTCTCCCGCTCCGCATGCGATTGACCTCCCTCCGGTTCCGCCGCCGCAACGCCTTCACCCTCATCGAACTGTTGGTGGTGGTGGCAATCATTGCCATCCTGGCCGGCATGCTGTTACCCGCCCTGGCCAAGGCTCGGGACAAAAGCCGGTCCACGGTCTGCCAGAGCAATCTGCGCCAGTTGATCATGGCAGCCACCATGTACGACGACGACTTCAAGGTCTTTCCGGTCGGCTGGCCGGATTCTCTTCCTCCCGGTCCGGGAGGGGTGCCCTACATCTGGTACCGGCAGTTGCAGCCCTATCTGGGGAAGAAGGCGACCAATGCGGGCGGCGGGATCTTTATTTGTCCGTCGAGCCTCCAGAAGGCCAAGCCTGATGAAGGAGTCGGGAACGCGCTGCGGGCGGGCGGATTCTGGGGATATCTCTCCTATGCCCAAAACGCCTTCGTGAACGTGGGCAAGATGACGGTGGGATCGCGGAACCTGGAGGATCCCGTCCAGACCATCCTGTATGCCGACACCGATGGCTGGGATGCCTGCCTGTACCCGGATCGCGACGCGACCGCCAACGTGTGCTACCGGCACAGCGGCGGCAACGAGCGGAGCACCGAGATGCAGCGCGTGACCACTGGAGCCCGGCGCGGAAAGTTCCGCGCCAACGCCGCCTTTGCCGACCAGCATGTCGAATCACGCCGGGACGCTCCGCGCCGGCTGTTCACGCTGGAGAAGGATTGACGGTCCAGATCACTTCAGGTCCTCACCGGCCAGCCCGCCCACGGTCCAGTCGAGGTTGTAGATCAGGGTGGTGCCGTCCTTGAAGGGGGCGTTGAGCCGCTCATACAGGGCGTGCTCGGAATGCCCGTCCACGAACAGCAGCATCATGCCCCTGGGACCGTGCCCCGAACTCGCCGTGCCCTTGCGGATGTCATTCCACTTGCCCTTGGTGCTGGCGAAGCAGGGGGAGATGGCCTTCTTGGACGGCGACCGCACCTCGCCGACGCGGCGGACCCGGAGCGCCGTGGCGTCGTCGGTGTGGTAGAACTGGTTGTAGTAGTAGTACGAGCAGGGGAACAGCAGCTCGTTGGTGCGGACCGGGAAGGCGTTGGCGACGGCCCATTCGATGTTGAATCCGCGCCCCTTGTCCGCCGGACACAGGTAGAAGGCCCGGGCGTTGGTGCTGATGTAGGGATTCACCAGCCGGAGCAGGTCCACGAAGCCCATCTGGGGCCAGTCGCGTCCGGAGTACGGGAACTGGTCGCGGTTGTCCCCGGTGTACAGGGCGTAGGTGATCCCGATCTGCCGCAGGTTGGACAGGCACCGGGCCTGGTGCGCCTTGGCCTTCGCCTTGGCGAGGGCCGGCAACAGCATTCCCGCCAGGATGGCGATGATCGCGATCACGACGAGCAGCTCAATCAGGGTGAACGCACGGCGCCCCGCCTCAGAGCGTGCGGAAGAAAGAGGGCTCATCCCCGGGGTGGACGCCGGAAGACGCACCGGACATTCAAAGGGGTGGGCCTTGCTGCGGGGAAAACGCTTCCCGATTTTGAAAGCTGCGGAGTCCCTGCAGGGAACACGGGAGACACAGGCGAGGTCGCCCTGGCCCGAGTTCTGCCCCCTTTGCGTCCTTCGTGTCCCTGGTGTGAGGCATCTCCGGGTGAATCCATCCAGGCCCCGCTGCCCACCGCATCGCCTCCGGGGGACCGGCCTGGCCGATTGCGTTTTCACGGAACGCTGGGAGGATAAAGGTCATGCAGTCCGAACGCCCGCGCATCGTGATCCTCGGAGGGGGGTTCGGCGGACTCACGTTCTGCCAAACCTTCCGGCATCCCTCGGCCGATCTGGTCCTGGTGGACCGGCAGAATCACCATCTGTTTCAGCCCCTGCTGTATCAGGTCGCCACCGCGGGGCTGTCAGCGCCCGAGATCGCACAGCCCATCCGCTCCATCCTGCGCGACCACCCCAATGTCCAGGTCCGGCTTGGAGACGTGGAGCTCATCGAACCGGACCGGAAGTGCGTGACGGTGAACGGCGAGGCCATTGCGTACGACTGGCTCGTCTTTGCGCTGGGCGGACGCACGGGCTATTTCGGACACCCGGAGTGGGCGGCCTGGGCGCCGGGATTGAAGACACTGGCCGATGCGCAGCGCATCCGGCGGGACCTGCTGCTCGCCTTTGAGCGGGCCGAGAACACGGAATCCCCCGAGGAACGTCGCCGGCTCCTCACCGCGGTGGTCGTCGGCGGCGGCCCCACCGGCGTTGAACTGGCGGGCGCCATCGCCGAACTGGCCCACCATGTCCTGGTGCGCGACTTCCGGCGCATTGACCCGCGCACCGCCCGCATCGTGCTGGTGGAGGCCGGACCGCGCCTGCTCCCTCAGTTCTCCGAGGACCTCGGCCGCAATGCCGAGGACCGCCTGCGCGCCATGGGGGTTGAGGTGCGGTGCGCGCTGCCGGTGCAGGAGATTCAGCAGCGCCGCGTGCTGTTTCGTTCCGGGGAGTCCGTGGAGGCCGGCAACATCCTCTGGGGGGCCGGCGTGGAGGCCAGTCCGCTCACGACCCAACTGGGAGCGCCGCTCGACCGGGCGGGACGCGTCCGCGTGAACCCGGATCTGAGCGTGCCCGGACATCCCGAGATCTTCGTCATCGGCGACGCGGCCTCGGTCGCCGACGCCTCGGGCCGTCCGGTCCCCGGCGTCTCGCCCGCCGCGATCCAGGGGGCAGGCCATGTCGCCCGGCAGATTGAGGACGCGCTGGACGGCCATCCGCACCGCCATCCCTTCCGCTACTGGGACAAGGGCTCGATGGCCACCATCGGACGCTCCGCGGCCGTCGCGGAGATCGGACCCCTGCGCTTCTCCGGATATCCGGCCTGGCTGGCCTGGCTCTTCGTCCACCTGGTCTTCCTCATCGGCTTTCGCAACCGCGCCGCCGTCCTCGGCCAGTGGATTTACAGCTACTGCACCTACCGCCGCGGCGCCCGGATCGTGGTGAGGGACCCGAAG
>JAFLEG010000324.1 GCA_017302195.1 Verrucomicrobiota bacterium | reverse complement strand
AGCTCACCGACATCACCACACCGTCGCTGGGGATCTTCCACGCGCCGGCGGAGACGCGCAACGGCACCGCCGTGCTGGTGTGTCCCGGCGGGGGGATGCAGCGGCTTGCCTACGAGCACGAGGGACTGGAGGTCGCGGCATGGCTGAACTCGCTCGGCGTGACCGCGGGGGTGCTCAAGTACCGCGTGCCGGCTCCGGCCCGGACGGCCGCCATGGACGCCCAACGGGCCCTCGGCCTGATGCGGGCGCGCGCCTCGGAGTGGAAACTGGATGCCGACGCGATTGGCATGCTGGGTTTCTCCGCGGGGGGCGAGGTCGGCGTGTGGTTGCTCACCCATGACGAGGCGCGGCTCTATCCGCCCGTGGATGCCGCCGACCAGCTTCCGGCATGGCCGGACTTCGCCGGACTCCTCTATTCGGGCGGCCTGCTGCAACGCGACGGTACGCTCAAGGAACCCTTCCCCAGCCGGCTGAAGGCGGGATTGCCCCCGGTCTTCCTCGCTCACGCCTTTGACGACAGTTCGCACGAGAGCCTGACGCTGGCGCTGGCGCTCAAGCGCGCCGGCGTGCCCACGGAGATTCATGTCTATCGCGAGGGCGGCCACGGCTTCGGCGTGCGCCCCACGGGGATTCCCACGGGCGGCTGGAAGGATCGTTTCGCCGAGTGGCTGGGCAGCCTGGGATTCCTCGACGACGCGCCGGTCCGCGAGTTTGCCCGGCGCACCGCCGCCGCGCTCGCCGCGGGGCAGCTGCCGCCGCGCTTCACGGAAAGCCTGCCTGGCGCTGCGCTGGACCAGGCCTACGTGGCGCAACGCCGGCTGGTGCGCGCACGGGCGGCGGGTGATCCGGTCGCGGGCTTCAAGGTCGCCGCGGCGGCCGCCGTGGTCCAGAAGGCGCTGGGCGTGGACGGTCCGCTGGCGGGGGTGGTGTTCCGGTCGGGACGCCTGGAGGGACGCACCCCGCGGGAGGTGCCCCTGCGGGACGGCGAGACGATCGTGGTCGAGACGGAGATTGGCTACGTGACCTCCGTGGACCTGTCCTGCGAAATCCTGACCGATGAGCAGGCGCGCGGCGCGGTGGCATCCGTGGTGCCGATCATCGAGCTGCCGCGGAGCTTTCCCAACTCCGGACCGGCGGACGCACGGAACATGGTCGCCGCGAATGTCGGATCGGACCGATACATCGTCGGGGTCCCGGTGAAGGCGGAGCGGTTCGATCCCGATGCCGTGCCGGTCACGCTAAAACGCGATGGCCAGGTGCTGAACGAAACCACCGGCGCCGCGGTGGCGGGCGGGCAGTGGCACAACCTGCGCCTCGCCCTCAATGCGCTCACGCGCCACGGCTACACGATCCCCGCCGGCAGCGTGATCCTGAGTGGCGCGCTCGGGAAGATTCCGCCGGGTGAGCCGGGCCGTTACGAGGCCGCCTTCAGCGGGCTGGGCGCGATCGCGTTCGAGCTGAAGTGACGGGACCGGACCTGGAGTCAGTGGGGGGAAGCTTCGTCCGAACAGGAGTTGTCGCGGCGAATGGACGTGAAGGTGCCTCCACCAGCGCACGGCTTGGATGCGCTGCCGTTCGCCTTGAGGCAGCAGGGGAACTGGTGCCCCTCATCGGCAGCGTGACGCCGGGAAGATCCAGGCGCCGGCCGGATCCTACGGCCCTTTCCGATACACCGTCGCGATCAGCGGACTCACGATGACATAGTGGAGAGTCACGAATGCCGTCTCGATGCCGAGGTAGGCATGCGGGGACGTCATCCGGTGCTTGGCGGAAACGGCCAGCGCCATGAAGGACCACGCCAGCGGCAGGGCCAGCGCGGCGAAACGGAGCGCCCCCGACAGCACGGGCTGGCCCGCAAACAGGCGGCGGTAGAGCACGGCCCATACGATCCCCTGGATGAGCATGGAGAGCAGGCCGAAGGGAATCAGGACTTCGGCGCGATAGACTTCCAGCGACTGGTAGTAGCCGGCGAAGGCCTTCAGGTGCCAGAAGTAGCCCAGCGGAAAGGTGGGCAGCACGTAGGCGAGCACGGCGAGGAGGAGTTTTTTCATGAGGGTTTGGGTTTCCGGGCCGCCTTCGCGGACTTCGAGGGCATGTGTCCTATCCGGTCAAGCTGGAAACCCTGCTGCCCCGCTGTGAGGCCGCATCCAGGCACCGCGCCCCTGTGGGTCGGTCCGCAGACGGGCCACCACGCCGGGATCCATCGCCGGTCAGAAGACCACCGACAACTGTGCGCCGACCACCAGGGCGCTGGGGAGGGAGGGGTTGATGACCCACTGAAGATCCGGCTGCACATAGAGGAACGGCGTGACCGAGCACCGATAATTCCATTCCAGCACGACCTCGCGGGCGGGCGACGGCAGGTCGAGCGCGGTCTGCTGCTGCTGCCACGAGGTGCCCGTGCCGCCCCAGTTGAATCCGAAGGCCAGGAAGTCCTCCGGTCGTCCCGGGATCAGGCCCTGATACACCAGTCCGCCGTTCATGAAGAACGGGAACTGGCTCACCGAGTCGTCGGGCGTCGCCACCAGCACGGTGAACGCCGTCAGACCCGACTGGCCGCCCCAGCCCCACAGGTTGCGGTGGCGCCGGAGGTTCGCCGCGGATGCGTCGGGACGGAAGAGCATCTGCTGAAGCACCAGGTAACCGCCGCCATTGCTGCGGACGGCCCCCGGCTCGTTGAACACCGGCTGCCCGGCCTCGCTGTAGAAGCCGCCGATGGCATAGGACCCCGGCAGGCCCGGATCCCCCGGAGCCTGATGGGTCATGTACCCGGCCTGCGCCATGGCCGCGGCCCCCAGGTCCACGTCGAAGGTCCAGTTCAGCCCATGGGTGTCGTTGGCGCCGTTGTCGCTGTCGAGCAGGTAGCCCCCCGCCTGCAGGTACCACGGCTCGTCCGTCCCCTTCCACTTCGCGAAGGCGCCCCAGGAGGACGTCGGATACACGGTCTGTCCGAACGCCGGAATGCTGAAGTAGGTGCCCTTGGGGGAGCCGCAGGTCCCGTTGTTGACGTAGTTGCAGAAGATGGGAAAGGCGAGGAACTGGTCGAAGGCGCCCTGGCGTCCGATCTGCAGCTCCAGTTGCCGGTCAAACAGGTACTGCCGCAGCAGGAACTCGTAGAGGCGCAGGTTCTCTCCCCCGTAGAGCTGGGCGACGGTGAACAAATTGCCGATGTGTTCCGCGCTGAGGTTCTCCCCGGTGCGCCAGATCATCGAGGTCACGAACTCGGTGTCCGGCAGCGGCACCGTCCACAGCTCCCCCGGAGTCCACTGAAGCTGCAGCCCCAGGGAGGTCGCCGGAGCAAACCCCTGGCTCAGTCCGCCCACCGGATTTCCCAGCAGGTCGGTGGTGAAGTCCCCGGCGAGCACCACGCCATTCGTGCGCATCGCCGGCCCCAAGCCCAGCCAGTCGCCGAACAGATGCCCCTGCTCCCAATAGGACGGCGTGGACACCTTAGGAGGCACCGGCGTTTCACCCGAAGCGGCCGCTGCGATGGCCGCCTGTTCCTGCCGCCAGGTGCGTCCGTGCCGCACCCAGTCGTTGGCCCGAACCGCGAGGCTGGCGCCCAGCGGCAGCACCATGAGGCAGTGACGAATGGACATGAATGAACCGGGACGCGGCTTCAGGGAACGCCGGATTTAGGGCGGAACGCCGCGTGGCCGCAAGCCGGACGCACGCTCCCGGATCTGCCGGGGCAATCCAACAACCGCATTGCGCCATCACGGCTTCCTGCCAGCCTCGGCCATGGCCTCGAAGAAAACCGTTCCCGGCAAGCCCGCCCCGCTGGTGGTTGTCCCGCCTCCCCCGAAGACGGAGCTGCCCGGTGCCGTGCCCCTCGCCGAACAGAAGCGGGAGCGCAAGCGCCCCCTGGATCCCCGGGAAAACCCCGCCGCCCGCGATCCGCGCGGCACCGCATCCCGAGCCGAGATCCGCCGCGAAGCCCCGCGGCGCAGTGCTCCGCGACAGGCTCCCGCCGGACGCCGCGGCAAGCCCAAGTCGGGGCACTGAGCGGTCCCCGGGATTCCGCAGGCGTCCGCACGGCATCGGAGCGGCGGCGCGTTGACAATTCGGCGTGGACCCGCAGCCTGACCGCCGTCCTTACCCACAAACGCTCCCCGGGTCCGTCCCGGCCGCCCCGATGACCGTCCGTCCCCTTCCCACCCCGGCCTCCGTCCACTCCTGGCTCGCCCAACCCCGCCGGATGCTCATCGGCGGGGCCTGGGTGTCCGCCGTCTCCGGGGAAACCTTCGAGACGCTCAATCCGGCCACCGGCCAGCCGATCACCGCGGTGCCCTCCGCAGACGCGGCGGATGTGGACGCCGCCGTCCGCGCGGCGCGCGCGGCATTTGACTCGGGTCCGTGGCGCCAGATGTCGCCCTCCGAGCGGGGGAAGCGGCTCTGGGCCCTGGCCGATCTCGTGGAACGTCATGCCGGGGAACTGGCGGCCCTGGAACGCCTCGACAGCGGCAAGCCCCAACTGATGGCGCAGGCGGTGGATCTTCCGGCGACGGTGGACATCCTGCGCTACATGGCGGGATGGGCCACCAAGCTGGAGGGACGCACCGTGCCGCTGTCGGTCCCCTATGCGCCGGGGGCACAGTTTCACGCCTATACCGTCCGCGAACCCGTGGGCGTCGTGGGCCAGATCATCCCGTGGAACTTCCCGGCCATGATGGCGGCCATGAAGCTCGGACCAGCCCTGGCCGCGGGCTGCACCGTGGTACTCAAGCCCGCCGAGGAAACGCCGCTGTCCGCCCTCCGTCTGGGGGAACTGGTGTGCGAGGCCGGATTCCCCGACGGCGTGGTGAACGTGGTCACCGGATTTGGAGAACGGGCCGGTGCGGCGCTGGCGGCGCATCCGGGCGTGGACAAGGTCGCCTTCACCGGATCCACCGAGGTCGGGCGCCTGATCGTCCGGGCCGCCTCCCACGATCTGAAGCGGGTATCCCTGGAGCTGGGAGGCAAGTCGCCCAACATCCTCCTGGAGGATGCCGATCTGGAGGCGGCGATGCCGGCGGCGGCGGCGGCGATCTTCTTCAACCAGGGGGAATGCTGCACCGCCGGTTCGCTGCTCTACGTCCACCGCCGCCATTTCGACCGCGTGCTGGAAGGCGTCGCCGCGGCGGCCCGGGCCATCCCGGTCGGGCCCGGCGATTCCCCATCCTCCCAGATGGGTCCCCTGGTGTCTGAAGCCCATCGGACCCGCGTGCTCGGGTACCTGGAATCCGGACGCACCGAGGGCGCGGTCACGGTGGCAGGCGGCTCCGGCCTGCCCGGCCCGGGATTCTTTCTCCAGCCCACCGTGCTGGCGCAGACCCGTCCCGGCATGCGGGTCATGGACGAGGAGATTTTCGGCCCGGTGGTGTGTGCCGTGCCCTTTGACGATCCCGGGGAGGTGGTGGCGGCCGCGAACCGGAGCCGGTTCGGACTCGCGGCGGCCGTGTGGACCCGCGACGTGTCGCGGGCTCATCGGCTGGCCGCCGCACTGCGCGCGGGAACGGTGTGGGTCAACTGCTACAACATCCTGGATGCCGCCCTGCCATTCGGAGGGGCCCGGCAATCCGGATGGGGTCGCGAAATGGGTGAGGAGGCCCTGGCCCTGTACACCGAGACCAAGTCGGTCTGTGTCCAGATTTGATCCCCGATCCCCACCCAACCCAGAAACACCCGAAAACCATGCCCCTCGAGACCGGTCCGAACTTCGACCTCGCCGCCGTCCAGGCGACCGTCAGGGAGCAGGAGGCGGTCCTGCGCGAGGCCAAGTCGCGGTTCTTCCCGACCATATCGGCAGGGGCGCAGGTCCTCGAATGGTGGGTCAAGCCC
>JAFLEG010000323.1 GCA_017302195.1 Verrucomicrobiota bacterium | reverse complement strand
TCCGATGAGTCGCGCCAGCAGGGCCCAGACGCCCCAGCAGGCCACAGCCAGCAGGGTCCATGAAAGCCAGGGGCGCATGTGGGTTGGGGCGGGCGGGATTCAGCGGGGTTCAGTGTTCCCGGGTGCGGTCGTGCTGGCGGTGGGCCGCTTCCGCATTCACCAGAGCGGAGGTGGTCCAATCCGGCCGCGTGAAGCGGGTCTGGAGGTCCAGGGTGCGTCCGGTGCGTGACGCCTCCTGCGCCTGAAGCAGCACTTCCAGCACGTGGACGGCGACTTCGGGTCCCGGGGCGGGCGCGGTGCCGTCGCGCACGGACTCCACCAGGTGCCGGAGGCCGTCGGTCCAGGGCCAGTCGGGCTCGCTTTCCCCGAAGCACTGCCAGCAGCCGGCGGCATTCTGCCAGAGCTCGTAGCCCTCGGGATCCCAGTCGTCGCCGAGCAGTTGGATCGTGCCGCCCGTGCCGTACACCTCGAGCGCGGGCGAGCGGTATTTCTGCAGGGTGAATCCGGTGGTCACCACACCGAAGCACGCGTCGCCGAAGTCGAGCAGCACCTGGGCGGTGTCCTCGGCCTCCACCCGGATCTCGCGTCCGCCCACGGCGCGTGTGGTCTGCGCCACGCCGGTCATGGCGGAGACGCGGCGGACGGGTCCGAGCAGCCCGACCAGGCTGGTGACGCAGTACACGCCGAGGTCGAGCAGGCAGCCGCCGCCCGGACGGTAGAACCATTCGTTCCACCACGGTCCGGACCATCCATACCGGGCCCGCGCCAGCGTGGGGCGTCCGATGTCGCCGCGCTGGAGGTGCGCCGCCAGGGTACGGAAGGTCGGGCTCAACCAGGTGAACGGGGCACAGACCAGATGCCCCGGGGATTTCGCCGCAAGGGATGCCAGGTCCTGCGCCTCGGCGAGCGAGGTGGCGAGGGGCTTCTCCACCAGGACATGGCGGCCGGCTTCCAGCGCGCCGCGGACCAGGGCGGCGTGGGTGGGCATGGGTGTGAGGATCACCACCAGATCCACATCCGGCGCCTGCAGCACCTCGGAAGCCTCGGTGGTGAAGCGCTCGGGACGCAGCGCGGCGATGGCCTCGTCGCGCTGGGCGGGGCGCCCGCAGGCGACGCTCACCGTGGCCCACCCCCGCGTCCGCAGCCGGTCGAGCGTCATCCGGTAGGCCCCCATCACATTGCCGCAGCCGATCACGCCGATGCGGACAGGCGGCGGGGTGGCCGGGGCGGCGCTGGGGGCTCCGGACGTCATTCCGGCAGTTCCTTGATGCGCAGGTTGCGGAACCGGACGGTCTTCCCGTCGTCGTAGTTCTGCAGACCGATGAACCCTTTGCCGCTCCGCCGTTCGGGGTCCGTCCAGGTGGTGACCGCCTCGTTGTTGATCCGTACCGAGTAATTGTGTCCGAAGCACACCAGTTCAAACGTATTCCACTCGCCGGCCGGGCGGGTGTTGGCGCGGGCGGACGCTTTGAACGGATAGAGCGAACCGGTGCGCCAGGTGGGATTCTCCGGGTTCGGATCGCCGATCTCGAACTCGTGTCCGCCCTTCACGGCGGTCCAGGGGTCATTGCCCGGGTTGGCGAAGCGCAGGAACACCCCGGAGTCGGCCGCCTCCGCCGACTGCAGGAACTCGCCCCGGAGGACGAAGTTGCCGAACTGGCGTCCGCGGTACCACCAGAGGCCCATGCCACCGCGTGCGGACGCGGTGCCGTCCTGAAGGTCGAACCCGCCCGGACCACACTGCGCCCACTCGCTCGCGGCGGCGCCGGTCAGCAGCGGGAGAAAGCCCTTCTCGTCCGGCGAGCTCTTGGGCACCCAGCGCAGGAGCCTGGACGGAATCTCCTCCACCGCCCGCGCCTCCACCTGGCGGAAGTACACCTCGGCGCCTTCGGACTGCAGTTGGATCCTGCCGGACCGAAGCGCGCGCGCCACGCCGCCCTCGGTGTAGCCGGGATTGGTCAGGGCCAGGACCACCTCGCCGTTGAGCAGGTGCAGGCAGACATTCCCCCAGGCGATGACCTCGCAGACGTTCCAGTCTCCGGGCTTCTCGGGATCGTAGGGCGAGGTGATGCCCTCGCCGGTGGTGAACTGCGGTCCGCCCGGCTCCCAGAGGATGCACTGCTCGCCGGGGCCTTCGCCGCGGTACGGCACCGTCGGCACGTCCTGCAGCGTCACCTTGCGTCCCTCGATGTCCACATGGGTGCCGTCCACCGCCCACCACTGGCCCGCGCTCCATGATGTTGCACTCGACGGAGCGCATCCAGGCATAGCTGCCGGCGCCCTGGGGTCCGATGGCCCAGTACAGGATCCCGGTATCGCGGTAGTGCCGCGGCTCCTCCCGGGGCGGCCACTTCTTCGTCCCCCATTTGTACGCCACCCGGATGTGGACGTTGTCGAAGGACTCATGGGTGGTGATGGCGCCGAAGACCTGTCCCGAGACGTGGATGGCGGGCACGCCCGAGGCCTGGTCCACGGTGAAGACGCCCAGGGCATCCTTGTTGAGACCGATGGCCGGCTCGGTGGCGGTCTTCGGATCCTGATAGCCGCTGCTCTTCGGTCCGAGCCAGGTGTCCCATCCCTCCAGGCTGCGTCCATTGAAGAGCGTCTTCCACGGCCCCTCGGCGGCCAGGAGGCTTCCGCACAGCGTCATCAGGCCTCCTGCGGCGAGCCACGCGGGCAGGGATGAAGAAGGGCGCATCGTGTGAATGCAAGGGTTGTAGGCCGGCCCGGATGGAATCGCAATGCAGAGGAGCGGGTGCCTGCGTGCCGCGGTTGCCGATCCGGTCCGGGGCTCGCATGCCGAGGAGGGGGACTTCGGGGCGGCAGCGGCACCCGCTCCGATTGGCCGGGCGCCCCGGCGGGGCTGCTTCCTGCTTTTCGACCGGGGAGGGGCCGGCTTAGGATGCTGCCATGCGCACGGTTCAGGTGCCGCTCGGGTCCCGGGCGTACACCATCCACATTGGCAACGGGCTGCTGGCCAAACTGGGGGAACCGTGCCGGCGGCTCAAACTGGGCGAGCGATGCACCATCGTGACCGATGCCAACGTCGGTCCGAGGTACGCGGATGCCGTCCTGCGCGCCCTCAAGATGGCCGGATTCGTCGCCAACGTGGTCACGGTTCCGGCCGGGGAGTCCGCCAAATCCCTCAAGGTCCTGGGCGAATGCTTTGACCAGTTCGCCATGCGGCGCCTGGAGCGCCGGTCCTTTGTGGTGGCGCTGGGAGGGGGATGCGTCGGGGACCTGGCGGGCTTTGCCGCGGCGTCCTACCTCCGGGGCATCCCGTATGTTCAGGTCGCCACCACGCTGCTGGCCCAGGTGGATTCCTCGGTGGGCGGCAAGGTGGGGATCAACCTCAAGGCCGGGAAGAACCTCGTGGGCGCCTTCCATCAGCCTCGGGCGGTGTTTTGCGATCTGGACACGCTGGCCACGCTCCCGGAGCGCGAACTCAAGGCTGGGTTGGCCGAGGTCGTGAAGTACGGGGTCATCCAGGACGCCGAACTATTCCGACGGCTGGAAAGGGAACTCGACCGCATCCTGGCGCGGGATCCGGGGGTTCTGTCCGCCATCATCGCCCGGTGCTGCACGCTAAAGTCCGAAGTGGTGACTCAGGACGAGTTCGAGACCGGCGGTGTGCGGGCGATGCTCAATTTTGGCCACACGCTGGGCCATGGGCTGGAGGCCATTTCCGGCTATCAGGAATACCTCCACGGGGAGGCGGTCAGCGTCGGCATGGTGGCGGCCGGGTTGCTGTCCACAAGGGTGCTCGGCTTTCCGGAGAAGGACGCCGGGCGCCTGCGTGCGTTGCTGACCCGGATCGGGCTGCCGGTCGCGCTGAAGCTGGCGCCCCGCAAGCGGGAACAGCTCTTTGACGCCATGCGCCTCGACAAGAAGGTGAGCGGCGGCGAGCTGAAGTTTGTCCTGGCCCGCGCGTTGGGCGAGGTGGTGCCGGGGCAGCGGGTCGCCGATTCCGACATCCAGGCGGTGCTGAATCAGTTGGTGCCGGGCCCAGACGTCTGACTCCGGGGATGATGGTCCCGGGGGCGTTTGCAGGAGGGGCTAGGCTCGCACCGTGCGTACCCGGAGTCGCCGGAGCGCTCCGAAGACCAGCAATCCCGTCGCCGCCACCGCCGCCACGCCGGAGGGTTCCGGGACCACATGGGCCGCCTTGACGACCCATTGGATCTTCCCAGGTTCCAGCGGGGTCACCTCAAAACTCCATTCGTCCCTGGCGTCTCCATGAGCCGCTTTCTTCGGGTCGGTTTTGGGCGTGAGATCGCCGGCGTAGGTTGCGGTATAATTTCCAACCACCGTCGGGCCGCTCGGATTGTGCTTCCCCTCGAAGGTCATTTTGTAGGTGTTCTCTCCGTTGGAGTATCCCTTCCTGACGGTTAGTTGGACCGTCCAAGGCCCCACCAGGAGGTCGTGAATTGCCGGATCCCCTTCCGGGTTGGTGACGGTGACCGGATCCACATTGGCGTTCACTGCAAAGGTCCAGAGTCCGACCCACTCCAGCGAATTCTGGAGATTCAGCTCCTTGGTGGTCACGAGTGCAGCCCCAAACACGCCGGTGGAGCTTCCCAAGAACAGCAGGGTGGCGAGCCGAAGCAGGAGTTTCATGGTGAGTGGAGTTGATGGACGATATCAGGAGATTTCAATCCCGAAATCGGCCTGCCTGCTGAGGCAAGTTCAACGGGCGCCCGCGGGCAGGGGGCGCGCCCCGGGGTCCGGGGTGGACGCCGGCCGTGCGGCAGAGGCGTGGCTGCGCCAGAACTGGGGCGGCAGCATTCCCAGGCCCATGATGACGAGCTGGCTCAGGATGAAGACTCCCAGCCAGAGGAAGGCGCCGCTCATGAAGCCGTAGGAGTGCAGCCCGATGCCCAGCATGTTGGTGCCGAACCAGGACCAGCTCGTGACGATGTTGCCGACGACGGTCAGGGCCATCAGGCCGCGCTCGCGGACCAGTCCGCCCCAGCGCGCATGCAGCAGCAGCGCATTCCAAAGCACGATGATCAGGGCACCGTTCTCCTTCGGGTCCCAGCCCCAGAACCTTCCCCAGCTCTGATCCGCCCAGATGCCGCCGAGCACGGTGCCAATGAAGCTGAACAGCGTCGCGAAGCAGATGATGCCGTACACCATCCGGGCCAGGGAGCGTCCGGTGGCCTCATCCAGCCCCCGCGTGAACACGCCGCGCAGGATGTACACGATGGCCAGGAAGCCGGCCACGTAGGTGCTCGCGTAGCCGAGGGTCACGATGACCACGTGGGTGGCCAGCCAGAAGTTGGTGTCGAGCACCGCTTCCAGCATCACCATGGTGTCCCCGCCGAGCGCCAGATTGTGGGCGATGATCAGGGTGACGAAGCCCAGGGCCGAGGCGACGACCAGGCCGATGGCATTCTTCCAGAATTTCTCCAGCACCATGCCCAGCAGCACCGAGCCCCAGCCGATGAAGATGGCCGAGGAATAGAGGTTGGTCACCGGCGGGCGCCCCTCCAGGACCATGCGGAACAGCAGTCCGGCGGTGTGGATGACGAAGGCGAGTCCGATGAGGGCGAAGGACGTCCGGCGCGCCCATTCCGCAAAGTGGAACCAGTAGAACAGCGCCAGCAGGAAGGCGGCGACATAGATGACCAGGGCATCGTAGAAGGGGGCCATCTGGTTGAAGAGGAACTCCCAGCGTCCCTTGCGGACATCGGCGGCAAGGTCGGGTCCGAGCGAGCGCCGGTAGCCGTCCAGGGCCGCATTGAATCCCGGGGCATCGCCGGCCCGGAAGGTGTCGGCCATGCGCGCCCAGTGCGGCACCGAGGGGGGCAGCGGCGCGCCCCG
>JAFLEG010000322.1 GCA_017302195.1 Verrucomicrobiota bacterium | reverse complement strand
GGAGTGGCGATGCCGCAGGTTCCGGGAATCCACTGAACCTGGTGCTGACCGACTCCCTGCGCATCACGGCGGAGTTTCTTCCGGCCCCATCGAATCTTCCCCCGGTCGTTTTGGGTTGGACCCCGCTGGCGCACGCCTCGAGATTTGCAATGGTGGAGGGGGCGTTTACCTGGGACGAGGCTCGCATCGAGGCCGTCGCGATGGGCGGCCATCTGGCAACATTCTCGACCGAGGCGGAATGGACGGCCACCACGCCCATGAGGCAGTCGGCTCGCTCGCCCCATTGGATCGGAGGACAGCAAACCAATGCTCCAGAAAGCCCCTTGTCGGATTGGAAATGGATCACCGATGAGCCATGGCTTTTTTCAGCGTGGTCTCCTGCCGAGCCCAATGATTACCAAGGCGCCTCG
Source organism: Verrucomicrobiota bacterium (assembly GCA_017302195.1). GTDB lineage: Bacteria > Verrucomicrobiota > Verrucomicrobiia > Limisphaerales > UBA9464 > UBA9464. The sequence continues at coordinate 5,435 of JAFLEG010000322.1, read as the reverse complement.
GAGGATCGTTTGGAAGTGTTTGAGTACGGCGCGTGGAATGACGCCGATGCCTCCAACGCACGGGGATTCATGGTGGAGTTTGCCTCCGGTGACAGCTCCCCTCTGGTTTCGAGCGTCTCGGTGACGGAGGGCGAGGCCCTGGCCCTGGCGCTTAAGGCAGCCGATCCCGACGGCGCATCCAGCGCATTGAACACTCTGCTGCTGTCCGGTCCAGAGGGACTCTTTCTCAACAGCTCAGGAACCCTGATCTGGCAGCCTGCCGAAGGACAGGGCCCCGCGACCCATCTGGTCTCTTTCGTGGTGACTGACGGTGGAACGCCTCCGGCGTCCTCGACGAACACGCTCCAGATTCTCGTAACGGAGAGCAACAATCCTCCTCAGTTTCGAGGTGATCTGAGGCTGACGTTTGGGGCTTTCTCGGCTGCCGATGGGATGCTGATTTCTTCCAACGCTTCGCCCCTTGCCTCCACAGGTGGCAATCCTGGCGGATTCCTGCCACTGACCTTCGCAACCACCAATCAATACTCGGTCCTTGTGACGTCACCGGATCAGTCGCCCCTCGGTCCCGTGGTCGGCTTCCACCTTTCCTGTGACGTCCGGAGTGGAAATGGCACCTACGAACGCAATGCCGACGGCATGAGCTTCAGCTTTCCAAGGGTTGGCGACCCGGTGCTGCTGAACCCGCAGGACCAGTCCGGATTCGCCGGCGGCTGCTGCGCCGAGACCGGAACCGGAACCGGTCTGACAATCTCCTTCGATACCTGGTCGGGCAACCTGTTTCCGCATTCCCCCGGAGACACCAACGATGTCGAGGGAATCCTCGTCCGGGTGGACAATGAAACGGTGGCCAAGATCCCGCTGCCCATCCGTAACGGGTCTCCCGATGATCCTAGCAGCCTTCAAACTGGTCCACGCGACCCCGGATACTGGAACGCCGGGCGATCCCCCTGGTCGCACGAGGCCTGGGAGTCCCTCTCCTGGCGGCCGCTTGTGATCGAATTGACGCCCGATGGAAGACTTTCCATCGGGTGGAAGTCCGTTCTGCTGCTGGATGGATTCCAGATTGCAACCCCTCCGCTGGACGGGCGCCTTGTCATTGCGGGTCGTGCCGAATGGGCGAATGCCAATCTGCACCTCGACAATCTCCGACTCGAAACGGTGCGCCATCATCAGTCCGTTGAGGGATCGCCTGTTGCGATCGCCCTCGGCGCATCGGATCCGGACCGCCCGGCTCAACAGCTCCAATACCGGCTACTGGAGGCGCCCCCGGGGGCAACCATTACCGATACCGGAATCCTTCAATGGAACCCGAACGAGTCGGTGGGAGGATCAACGAATGTCATCGTTGTACGGGTTGACGACAGCGGAGTTCCACCGATGTCGGCAACGAATCGGATTCGACTCGTGGTCATTGAGGACAACCAGCCTCCGGTCGTCACCAGCTCCGAGGTGGCGGAAACAATGGAGGGCAGCGCGCTTCAGGCGGCGGTCACCGCAGTGGATGCAGACATCCCTGCCCAGACCCTCTCTTTCTCGCTGATCGCCGGTCCACCGGAACTGACCCTTGGGGCCGACGGTCGCCTGAACTGGACCCCCTCCGAAGATCAGGGCCCCTCCACCAACGCGGTTATCGTCAGGATCTGTGACAATGGCGTGCCATCGCTCTGCATTACGAATGAGCTGCGTATTCGTGTTCGTGAAGTCAACCAGCCGCCGGTGTTCACTTCCCTGCCCCCGTTCTCAATGACAGAAGGTGAGTCGCTGACCGGAAACCTGGTTGCCAATGACCGCGACTGGCCATTGCAGGATCTGACATATTCCCTCCTATCTGGTCCCACCGGCTTTCTGGTCCGGGCTGATGGTGGGTTTAGCTGGACCACCGGGGAAGAACATGGGCCCGTGTCTCATGAAATCACTGTTTCCGTCACAGACAACGGTGTTCCACCTCTGTCCGCAACCAACACATTCCAGGTCTCGGTGGCTGAAGAGAATACCCGGCCGGTGCTTGAACCGCTTCCCGACCTCGTCGCAGTCGAACATGCCTTGCTTCGATTGCCATTGGCCGGCCAGGACTCCGATCTCCCTCCCCAGAGCCTCATGTATCGGCTGGAGGGCGCTCCAGAAGGCATGATTCTCCACCCCTCGGGCCTGGTGGAATGGAGCCCATCGGAAGTTCAGGGAGAATCAACCAATCGCGTTGTGATCAGCCTCTCAGACAATGGATCACCCTCATTGTCCGCGACCATCGAGTTCCTGATTGTCGTGCTCGAGACAAACGCCCCGCCAACCTTGGCAATTCCGGAGGAAGTTCGGCTGGAGGAACAGCAGCCATTTACATTCCTGCTGGAGGCAAGAGACATCGACGATCCGGCACAGGTGCTGAGTTACGCTCTCGTGGAAGGACCTGAGGGCCTGAGCATCTCTCAGACCGGACTCATCCAGTGGAAGCCGTCGGAGGCGCAGGGACCGTCCACAAACGTCCTGACGGTGCGCATCTCTGATGACGGCACTCCACCGCAGACCGTGACGGCTGCCACCCGTCTGATCGTGAACGAGATCAATGGCACCCCCGAAATTCTCGGCCACGCAGATCAGGCAACCTCGGAAGGTGATTTGTATCGCACCGTGATGGAGGCGGTGGACGCGGACATTCCTGCGCAGTCTTTGAGCTTTGCGTTGGTCAGCGGGCCCGAAGGCGTCTCTGTCACTCCAGATGGCGTTGTCGAATGGCGTCCCCGAGAGGACCAAGGACCTTCAACGAACGTCATCGCTGTCAGCGTTTCCGATGATGGCCTACCCCCACTCGCGGCAACGAACGAGATCGTCGTCCTGGTGCTGGAGGTAAACCTGCCGCCACGCATTCCAGAGATCCCGGAACTCTCCATCATTCAGGGAATTCCGTGGCGCTACGCCATTCAAGGAGAAGATCCTGATCTACCGCCACAGCGGCTCAGTTTTCGTCTGATGAATGGACCTGCCGGCCTGGCGGTCTCCGACAACGGCGATATGAACTGGACACCCGAGCGATGGCAGTCTCCGTCCAGAAACGCAGTGGTGGTGGAGATTTCTGACGACGGAGTTCCGCTTCTATCGCGGCAATTCGCATTCACGGTGGATGTGAGGGTTCCAGAGGAGGTTCCTGAGATTCTGATCACTGCTGGAAACAATACCGGAGACCTCCATCTGGAAATTCGCGCCATGGATGGGCAGAGGCTTGTGCTAGAGAATGCGGCTCAGGTAGGAGCTTGGCAGGAAGTTCAACACCTGACCGGGCTTGGCAAGGTTTCGCCCATCCGCGTCAACATCGTCGCAAGGGAAGACACGTCCCGCTATTGGCGAGTTCTTGTTGGCACACAATGAAGGCCAATCGCGGGCAGCAAGTGGGCGCAGTTCATCGTGGTCCATCCAAGGCCCGTCCAAAGCCTCCCCTCCGGAGGCTCCGTCTGGACGCCGCATCATTCCCCGGGCGGTCTTGGCGACGAATGAATACACCTGCGGAAGTCTCTCAGGATGCATCCGCACGCTGCCACGCTCCAACGATGGGATGCGAAACGGAGTTTCCCCACCCCGACGGTGTGGAATCGAAGTTCCGGCAGTCGGTCGGAGTGATGGCTCCTTGACGGACCACTGGCGGTGGGCAGGATTTGCCCACGATTTCCACATTCTCTCGACTCCCACTCCCATTCCGCCCGGAAACACCCACCGCACCTCAATGAACCTCACCCCCACTCCCCGCTTTCTCTGCCTGATGCTCGGAGCGTTCGCGCTCGCCTGCGGCACCCTCCCGGCCGCGGTGCTCATTGACGATTTCTCCCTCGACAGCTCGATCGTGATCAACGCGGGCGGCAGTCCCATCCCCGAAAGCGATGCCCAGACGGTCATGATCGAAGGGCAGGCCGCGACGCGGACGTTTTCCGGGGGCGCCGACTCCGGGCAATTTCAGGTACAGATCCGGGAGAATGCCTTTGGCTATGCGAGCCTCCCCGGGAGCACCGGGAATGCGAGCCTGGGCTACAACGGCTTTTCAGTGGATCTCACCGCGACCCCGTTTCTGCGGATGGACTTTTCGGGCATCAGCGGGACCGGCTCCTTTGTGGTGGAGCTCCAAAGCTCTGTCAGCCCATTCACCGTGGGTCATCTGCCGATCACCCTCAACTCCTCGACGCCTTCCTCGCTGTTTCTGGATGTCCGCCAGTTCGCCGCATACCAGGAGGGCGTGCTGACCGGGGTCAATGCGTTCCTTTTTGCGGTCGAAGGCGTCGGGGAGCCGCCCTTCTTCATGCAGCTCAGCCGCATTTCCTTCACCACGTCGGAGGAACTGCTCGGGGCGATCCCGGAACCGGCCTCGGCGGCATGGGTCGCAGCGGCCCTGCTCGGCGCCGGGGCCATGCTGAGGGGGCGGCGGAAGGCGTCTCGCGACTCCGTCTCCCGGTAGTGGTGGCTTGGCGCTAGTGGGGAAATGGCGGAAGGGGAGGGATTCGAACCCCCGGATGGGTTGCCCCATCTCCTGATTTCGAGTCAGGTGCCTTTAACCACTCAGCCACCCTTCCCGCCGGAGCCGAGAATCAATCAATGGGACCGGACGGAAGCAAGTCTGGCGTATTCCGAATGGCATTCCCTGGCAGGGTGGTGAATCGCGAAGACTGTCTGACGCTGCACCTCCGGCAAGGCCCCGGACTGCGGGGCATCGAAGGGCCTGGCAGCGGAGCATTCCGCGATCCCCACCGTCTTTCCCCCGTGTTCTCAGCGCCTCGGTGGTGAATTCCGCCGCTGCTTTCGGCATCGTTGCGGCGCAGGGCTCAAGCGCGGCAGAGCCGGATCCGCCGCGGTGGCATGGGGTTCATGCGGCGCTGTCGTCGGCACCGATCCGTCCGAGGGCCTCCTGGAGCGCGGAGGACTCCATCTCGATGAGGTGGCTGCGCTCCGGGAAGCGGCCCCCGCGGACGTCGGCGATGTACTCGGAGAATGCGGCGATGCGCTCCCGCTGAAGGCGGCGGTGTTCCTCCAGGAAATTGCGATAGACCCGGGCGTGGCGCGGCGGGCGCTCCTCGTAGTCCCCCAGGATGTCGTCGGAGAAGAGAAACTGGGTATCGCAGCCGTCCCCGGAGCCCAGGGACATGAGGAGCATGGAGGTGCGGGTGCACAGTTCCCGGGCGAGGTTGTGGGGCACGCACTCGATCTCCGCCGCATACGCACCCGCCGCCTCCAGGGTCTTCATGCGCCGATACAGTGCCAGCGCCTCCGCCGGGGTCTTGCCGATGGCGCGGTATCCGGTCCAGGTGACATGCCGGGGCACCAGGCCCAGGTGTCCGACCACCGGCAGCCCCTCGCGTGCCATGGCCTCGATGATCTGCGGGCTGGCCGAGCAATAGACCGAGCTGGCGCCCAGTTCCAGGGCCCGGAAGCCGATGCGGATGGCCTCCTCGGGCGAGGCC